>HF988538.1 GCA_000431975.1 Prevotella sp. CAG:924
ACCCATTAGAATAAGCTCATGCCGAGCATACTAAGATAAAAAATACAGGACTCTATTTTGAATCCTGTATTTTCCATTTACACAAAATATTTTATGGTGCCTTTCTTTTATTATAATCCCAGATTGAACATATTTAGGAAAATATCTTAGTCCTTAAAACTTAATATTGTATTATTCTATTCTTACCATCCCTGCCAACTGCACAAAATAATCATTTGACCAAATATCAAGTTCCTTTGGATTGCGCACGAAAGGCAATACATCTTCCTTCACTTGTTTTATATCAGCTGTAGAGAGACGCTCAATGAGTTTCTCCGTGAATAACTCTGGAGTAATATCCTCATTGTTAAACTGCTTGCATCGCTCTGCCAAATGAGTAAAATCCAGCGGAACATTATGGCGTACATACCATTCAAAATCGTACCAATCACGACCTTTGACTCTATTCTTCCACACACGATAGACCAGTGCGTGCATCTTACCTGCAAACAAGTCTGGAAGTGTAAAACAACGGGTCATAAATGAATGTGGCTGAAGCAACAGCTTTTGTTCCGTCTTGAAGTTCAACGGTGGACAAGTATCTACTTCTATCTTTATCTTTATTGACTTTTCTGTCTGGAAAGTCACATCATACACATCGGTATTATCTTTAAGAAATGCCGATTCGACCTTTCCGAAATTCTTCTTATCTTTTTTCTTTATTTCAACCTTACGGCCTACCATTGTAAAGGCATCAATGATAGCAGGGAAGTATTTCGTAAAATCGAACTTATCATCTTGCGTAAGCAGTGAGAAATCCATATCCTCACTAAAACGCTGCAAGCCATGAAAGATTCTCAGGCAAGTTCCGCCATAGAACGCAGCTGACTCAAAGAAGCCTCCGGCATACAGGCCTGCAAGTATCATCTGTTGGTTCACTTCAAATATGGCATTTCTCTTATTTTGCTCCGTTGTTAAATCATAACGGGAGAGCATATTGTCGAATATTTCATTTTTCATCGTCTTAAGAATTTTAAAAGTGTCGAAATTGAATCAGTCTTTTTGCCCACATGAATATAGTCTTCAAATATAGTTGCGTCCATCTTATAGAACTCATCCATATCCATACGAATATCCTGCTCAAGATATGTCTCTACATCCTTCATATAGCGAAGAATGACTTTGGAGGAATTGGCTATCAAATCACACAAAGCCTTTTCCGGTGATGCAATAAGAAATGCATAGTCACCTTTATTCATACTCCTTACTCCTATCGAAAAAGCCTTTCTTGATATATATTTGTAGTCATAACTGCCGACTGGAGTCTGAAAGCTTCGGGGATGTTTTACAGTCATTGATTGATGAACATATACAGCCTCGGGGATAAGTCCATAATATCGCAGTGCGGTAGACATTGAAATATATGAAGGTGTATAGAGATGATTGGCTATCAACTCACTCGATAGAGTCTTTCCCGAATATTCGGGGTTGATCACATAAAGTCCTCGCTTCAGCCTGATGATAATCCCTTGCTTTTCGAGCCAAGTTACTTTCTTGTCAGCAGACTTAAGTTCCGGATATAACGATTCAATGATTGAAGTCGTTACTGGAATGATTCCTATTTCACTTAATGGTCTATCCATATTGCAAATATAGCAATATTTTGAACAATAAAAGAAATAATA
>HF988539.1 GCA_000431975.1 Prevotella sp. CAG:924
CACGACGCTCGATCTTCTTGCGTATAATATATAAGGTACGCTCAAAAGTGGGAACTTTATCGTCGCTTACGCCTGTAATGAACACCTGTTTGACATCAGGCTCGGAGGCAAGTGCTGTCTCACCGAGACAGTCGGGGTTGGTGGGAACGGTGCGCAGATGCATCAGTTGCAGACCTTCGCGCTCTATCTCTTCGATCATGATCGAAAGGATGGCCTGCTGCTTGGTGGCATCCTTAGGCAGAAAGACGAGACCGGTACCGTATTTTCCCTTCTCGGGCACGGGAATGCCCTGAAGAAGAATAAACTCGTGGGGAATCTGCAGGAGGATACCTG
Organism: Prevotella sp. CAG:924; assembly: GCA_000431975.1. Classification (GTDB taxonomy): domain Bacteria; phylum Bacteroidota; class Bacteroidia; order Bacteroidales; family Bacteroidaceae; genus Prevotella. The sequence goes on from HF988539.1 coordinate 334, forward strand.
CACCGTCACCTGTCTTGCCATCGGCGCCCTCGGCTCCACGGTGACGTAGATTCTCGAGAACGCGCAGAGCGTTGTCGACGAGCTGATGGCTCTTGCCGCCATGGATGTTGACCACCATGCCTACGCCGCACGCATCGTGCTCGTAGGCTGTGTTATATAACCCAGCTTTTTGCATGTGTAACTTTATTTGTTATTTACCTATCAATCTGTTACAAAATTACGAATATAATTCCAAAATGTAATACTTTTGGTAAGTAAATATTAAGTTGATTTCTTGAATTTGTTGTATTGATTATTGTTTGATATAAAATGAGCGTATATAATTGATAATTGTAACAAAAATGATATATAATGATTTCAAATACGATTTTTCTACCAAAAACAAGAATTACGGGAATGCTTAGAGGAAAAGGCCTCCTGCATAGCACGAAAACGTATTATTGTGGCTTGAAATGGGAAATAAGAAGTTTTTCAATGGTTCATCAATCGGAGAATATGTTTGCTGTCCTGTATAGTGAATCAGACGGACAATGTATGATGTATTTCCTGATGGACACTTTTATTTGGGAGAGTGTCCGTATGTATGATGGATGATGATGTTTTTTAGGTCTATTTTGCATTGTTGCCCGCTATTCTTTCGGATATTTACGTTATATTTGCAGAATATATCCGATGATTACAATATAACTAACTTTTAACAACAGTATGAAAAAAAACACATTTGACCATCGCGTGCTGACACTCGCCGCAGCCGGTCTGCTTTCGTTGTCCGGTTGGGCTCAGGGGACCAATTCTGTGGTGATTGACCCTACAGACACGCCTGATGAAATTACGGCAAAGGCTGCCAGTGTCGTGCCTTCTCCGCGTCAGTTTGCCTGGCAGCGCCAAGAGCTTACGGCCTTCATTCATTTTGGCATGAATACGTTTACCAACCGCGAATGGGGTGAGGGAACGGAGAGTGAGAAGACTTTCAATCCCACGGGCATGGATTGCGACCAGTGGGTGAAGACACTGAAGGAGGCTGGTTTTAAGCAGGTTGTCCTTACGTGCAAACACCACGACGGCTTCTGTCTTTGGCCCTCTGCTTATACCGAACATAGCGTGAAGAATTCGCCATGGATGGACGGTAAAGGTGATGTGGTGAAGATGGTCAGTGATGCCTGTAAGAAATATGACATGCACTTTGGTGTATATCTCTCACCGTGGGATCGTAACAATGCCACTTATGGCACGCCTGCCTATAACGATTATTTTTGTAACCAACTTACGGAACTGCTGACCAATTATGGGAAGATCTACGAGGTGTGGTTCGACGGTGCTTGTGGTGAAGGTCCTAACGGAAAGAAACAGGTCTATGATTTCCCGCGTTATTATAAGCTCATCCGTGACCTTCAGCCCGATGCCGTCATCTCAGGTATGGCTCCCGATTGTCGTTGGGTAGGTACGGAAACCGGTCTAGGTCGTGAGACGGAATGGAGCGTTGTGCCTAACAGCAATATGGATCCTGCTCTCGTGGCTGCTCATTCACAGCAAGCTGATATCGCGCCTCCAACAGGTGATATGACGGGCGAGGATCTTGGCTCACGCGATGTCATTCAGAAGGCGAAGATGCTCGTTTGGTATCCGGCAGAGACTGATGTGTCGATCCGTCCGGGATGGTTCTACCACAAGGATCAGGATGCAAAGGTGAAAACACCTGAGAAACTGATGGATATCTATTTTACCTCCGTGGGACGCAACGGCGTGTTGCTACTCAATGTGCCGCCTGCTACCGATGGCCGTTTTGCTGATGCCGATGTGACCAGTCTAAAAGGTTTCCATGCCCTTTGGGAGAAGATCTTCTCCAACAATCTGCTGAGTGGAGCAAAGGTCAAGGCCGCCAAGGGAGAGGACAAGACAACGGCTGCCGCCATCATCGATGGTAACTACGATACATCGTATTGTCCGAAGATGAGTATCTCTGTTCAGGAAGCAGGTAAGGACGAGGTACCGGTCACATTTACACTTAAACAGCCTGTTCGGTTCAATGTGCTCTCTTTGCAGGAGGATATCCGCAAAGGTCAGCGTGTGGAGGACTTTGTTCTTCAGGTGAAGCAGGATGGTAAATGGAAAGAGGTGGCTAAGGGTACAACAATTGGCTATAAACGTCTGATCAAGCTCTCTGAGCCTGTGACAGCCCAGGATGTGCGTCTCGTTGTCCGTCAGAGTCGCGGTACGCCTGCCTTGGCGGAGATGGGATTGTACAGTTGGGAATAGCCCTTCTCATAAACTTGAGATAAATAATACTGTTTTTCATAGAGACGGGCACACCGGTTGTGTTGCGAGAGCAACGGCCGGTGTGCCCGTCTTTTCCATTGTAACGTATGGGATACGTTCTATGGTTATAGTTGTCTGCGATATTGTCCAAGCTCTTCAAGGGATGGATAACCCATGTCTTTGAGTTCGCGCAGGAAGAGGCGGGCGCACATCTCGGCATCATCGCCGGCACGGTGGTGTGTTCCTCCGGTAATCTCAAACTGTTGACACAGATAATCAAGTTTGTTGCAGGGAAAGTCATAGATACGGCGGGCGGTGAGGCATGAACAGAAATAGTCAACTTTTGGTTTGTCAAGTCCGTAGAGCTGCAGTGACCGGCGAATGCACGTCATATCAAAGGCAGCATTGTGGGCCACGAGGATGGGTGTCTCTTCGAGAAGGGGTAGTAGTTGTTGCCACACATAGGGAAAGTCGGGCGCGTCGGCAGTGTCTTCAGGATGGATGCCATGTACGCGTATATTCCAGTAGCTATACTGGTTGTCTTCGGGTCGTACGAGCCAGGAGTGAGTTTCTTTCACTTTGCCCTGTTTGACTATGCAGATGCCAGCTTCGCAGATAGAAGCGGGCTGTGGCATCGCTGTCTCGAAATCAATGGCTATGAAATTAACGTCGTACATGTTGGGTTGGGTTTGTGGGTATGTCTTGAATAGGTTGATATAAGGATGATTGGCGGATAGGATGTTGCTGGCAGGGAGTTGCGCGACCAGTAAGAATATTCTTTGGCCAAGAAGTACGGAAGATTCGATAGTCCGGACTTCGCTGCAAAGGTCGTACAAATTCGGGATATATGCAAGGGGAACGTTATAGGAAATGTCGCGTATGGGGTCATAATAAGAATTTCTGCACGGAATAGTTGCGATATCCGGGAGTTCGCATTATCGTTTGCCGAACGAAGCTGTTGCGGACCGGTCAGGATAGCGGACCTGCGAATAGGTGTAGCGCGATTGTGACAGGTATGAAACGGCTTTGTAAAGCAGACTGAATAATTTTGTGTGATAATATAAAAACAGACTATGAAGAAAATATTGCTTACGTTGGCTATGGCGGCATTGGTGCTCACATCTTTCGGACAGACTCGCGTGATTGCCCATCGTGGCTTGTGGACCCCCTCAGGATCGGCTCAAAATTCTATCGCTTCTTTACGTCTAGCGGCAGAGAATGGATGTTATGGGTCAGAGTTTGATGTGCAGCTTTCCCGTGATGGTGTAGTTGTTGTCAATCACGATGAAGCTACTGACGACGGTACTATTATTAGCATGCACGACTGGTCGGACCTGCAGAGTAAGACCTTGAAAAATGGAGAGCAATTGTCACTTCTTTCCGCATATCTTGATGAGGGCAAGAAGCATCCCGGCACACAGTTGATTCTTGAGATAAAGGCGCAGCCGACACCGGAAGCAGAGGATCAGATTACAGCAGCAGCTGTCAACCTTGTGAACGAGCGCGGTATGGGACGTCAGGTGGAGTATATATCCTTCAGTTGGCGCGTCTGTTGCCGACTACGCCAGTTGTTGCCCCAAGCCGCTGTGTACTATCTTAATTCGGACAAGACTCCTATGGAAGTGGCACAGGCCGGACTGACCGGGATAGACTATGACTATAATGTAGTGTTCAAGCATCCTGAGTGGGTGGAGCAGGCTCACCGTCTGGGCATGAAGGTTAATGTGTGGACTGTAGATAAGAGGGACGATCTGAAGCATGCCATTGATCTTGGAGTGGACTTCATTACTACCAATCAGCCACAGGTGGCAATGGAGATGATAGGCGCAAGTTCAAGATAGAAGTGCAATCGGTTGTC
>HF988540.1 GCA_000431975.1 Prevotella sp. CAG:924
GTCATGAGAGGATAAAAGAGTTGCGGAAATGAGGGTAAGGAAGGAACTTCTGCTTCTATGTGTTGAGGCCGGAGCGAAGGGACTTCTAATACTTATTTCCCTATTAACCGTTGTTGCCGGTTTAGCTCCAACCGGTTGTAAGACTGAAAATATTTTGGGAGAGGCTTATCTCATTTTTTTAACGACGCTTGAACAGTGTCGGACAGGCAATGGCTCTTGCCTCTGTCGATGTATGACGGAAGGCTCATGCCGGATAGTGGTGAGGCGGTATCGGCAACAATGTCGGCATCGGACAGCGTTGACAGGCACGGTCGGAGAGAAGCGCCTGACAGATGGTGGTATGATGCAAATTATTTGAAAAACGCGAAATTGATAACATTTTTTTTGTTATCTTTGAGGCTGTATATTTTTACAATTGATGAAAGATATTTGTTGCATAGGGCATATTACACGCGATAAGATCGTTACACCGGATCTCACGGCCTATCAGGCCGGCGGAACATCCTACTATATGGCAGAGGGCATCAGCCGTCTGCCTCAGAATGTCAGTTTCCAGCTCGTCACGAAAGTGGGAGAAGGTCAGTTGCCCGTTGTCGATAAGATAAAAAAACAGGGCGTGGATACCATCTGCTATCCAAGTAGTCATACCGTTTATTTTGAGAATAGATATGGCATAGATTCCAATCAACGCACGCAGCGTGTGCTGGCCAAGGCCGATCCGTTCACCCTTGACGAGGTGAGGCCGTTGGAGGCAAAGGTGTTTCATTTAGGCAGTCTGCTGGCCGATGATTTCTCTCCCGAGGTGGTGGAATATCTGTCGACGAAGGGCGCCGTCTCTATCGATGTGCAAGGCTATCTGCGCGAGGTGGTGGATGAACAGGTGCACGCTATCTCTTGGCGCGACCGCGACCGTATCCTGCCGGTCACTACCTATCTGAAGCTCAACGAGCATGAGATGGAGGTGATCACGTCCTCGCATAATCCCCGCACGGTGGCGATGAAACTGGCAGAGAGCGGCGTGCGTGAGGTGATCATCACCTTGGGCAGTTACGGCTCGCTGATCTATGCCGACGGTGTGTTCCACGAGATCCCGTCGTATGCGCCGAGCCGTCTTGTCGATGCCACGGGTTGTGGCGACACTTACTCCACAGGCTATCTGTGGATGCGTATGCAGGGTGCGTCGATCGATGAGGCCGGTCGTTTTGCCGCCGCGATGTGCACCTTGAAGCTCGAGAAGAGCGGACCGTTTGACGGCACTGTGGCAGATATTCACCGTGTGATACGCAGGGCAGGGAGGAAATGACACTATGACAGCCAAGCTTACATTCGCTTCCTTATGGCGCCGTCTCGTCCCACTGTATGATGAGGGAGAGGCAAAGGCCGTGGTCCGCATGTTGCTCGAAGATGTGTTCGGGCTCACGTGGACGGAGATCTGCTGTGACGGGGCCGACCGGCTGTCGGTGACCGACGTTACCATCCTGGCCGACAAGATGCGTCAGCTGTCGGAGGGTGAGCCCATCCAGTATGTCCTAGGCCAGGCGATGTTCGACGGTCATGTGTTCAGCGTCGATCAATCGGTACTGATCCCCCGTCCGGAGACCGAGGTGCTTGTCGGCGAGGTGAGCCGCTGGATAGAGGCACGCGGCAGGGACCGGCGTACGACGGTGCTTGACATCGGCACCGGCTCGGGATGCATAGCCATCAGCCTGAAGCTCCGCCATGCCAAGGCAGAGGTCACGGCATGGGATATCTCCGAGGCCGCCCTCGATACGGCAGCCGACAATGCCAGTGAGCTGACAGCTGATGTGACATTTGAGCAATGCGACATCCTGCACGCCCCTAAGGACCGGGACCGCTGGACCATCATCGTCTCCAATCCCCCGTATGTATGCGAGCGGGAAAAGGCTGATATGGAAAGACGTGTGATCGACTATGAGCCTTCCACGGCTCTCTTCGTGCCCGATGACGACCCGTTGAGATATTATAAGGCGATTGTGGCCTACGCCGAACCGGCAGTGAGGAAAGAGGGCCTGCTGGCCTTCGAGGTGAACACGGCGTATGCCGGTGATGTGGAGCAACTCATGAAGGACGGCGGGTTTGTACAGACCAAGATCATCACCGACCAGTTTGGCCGTCCTCGTGTCGTGACGGGCATAAAACCATAGATATCATGCCATTCGGAAATTCCTATAACAACCGTTCGGGCTATCCGCGCCGTGTGATGACAGAGGAGGATGCTCTCCGGCGTCTGGCCGTCCTCTGTGCCAAGGGGGAACATTGTACGGGCGAGCTGGACGATAAGATGCGGCGGTGGGGCCTGGACGAAGCGGCGCGCTGCCGTGTGCTCGACTATCTTATAAGCCGGCAATTTGTAGACGACAGCCGTTTCTGCCGCTCTTTTGTGACTGACAAGATCCGGTTTGAACACTGGGGACGCCGTAAGATCGAACAGGCTCTGTGGCAGAAACATGTGGCGAAGGAAATCTCCGCACCGATCCTTGACGCCATACCCGATGAGGAATATATGGAACAGCTCCGTCCCCTGTTGATGGCCAAGTGGCCGTCGGTGAAGGGAGGAAGCGACTATGAGCGCTCGATGAAGCTCATCAAGTGGGCCATGAGCCGTGGCTTCAGCCTTGAGCAGATCCGCAAGGCTATCGATGAGATGGGTGTGGAGGCTGACGAGCTGCCCGACGAATAACCCTCTGTCATGGTGTGCCGCGCGGAAGACAGGGTGCGGTCTTGTAAAGCACATCTGTTACCGTTCTCCGACGGCCGGCAGCTGTATATGGAGGAGGAATAACTAAAAACAATGATAATCTGAAAACGA
>HF988541.1 GCA_000431975.1 Prevotella sp. CAG:924
GAGCTGTACCACAGCAATGACAAAAGCGTCAACCCCAACTTCTATTCCGACCTGACCCTCTCCTATCGGGAAAAGAGTTATGAGATAGGGATCAGCTGCAACAACATCTTCGGCACGACAGAGTATAGAAGAAGGGACATGACGGAGCTGCAGCAGATCTACAGCGTGACGCATCTGCGGCCCAGAGAGTTCATGGTCAAGGTGTGCCTCTATTTATAAGCCGGACGGAGAGCGCCGGATGCAGGCACGCTTCACGTGGCGCGTCCGCATGATGGTGACATAGATTTGAATGACATTTCATCGCCTGTTGCTCCCAACAACTACGCATTTAACGGATGAGCCCCAAAAATAAGACTTGTTATTTCTTGAACGTACTTTATACAATAACCGCAAATAGGAAGTCGAGGGGGATGTGTTAATCACTTTTGACGCACCCTCCGTTTTCTTTCTTGTTACCTTGGAAAGACGGGCCTATGAGTTAGTCTTGTTGTAGATCCTCCATAAGCCACTGCATATAAGAAGCACAATAATAGTCGCCAATGTCTTTACGGCATTTTCCAACCAATCGGGAACTTCATATTGTATGAGATCAATGAGCGAAAAGCACAAAAACAAGCCAATGACATAGATCGTATAGTGGAATATCGTTTTTGCGTTCTGCTGTTTGCTATGTTGTATATTACTTTTCATTTGTTTTTAATTTTAGATTTTTCCTACTCTTTGCTTTTCGGAATCTGCGTCAAAATTACCCAACCGGTTTATAGTTAATGGTTTTCATCTGCAAATATAAAAGAATTATTCAAATTTCCAAACATCTACTATTAAATAATGCTTTACCACTACGATCCGGAGAGATATTACCATGGCGCAAGCTGTATTGTGCCATCATGCTCCGAAACATTAGTTGTGAGGTCGGTTTATTAAAATATATCTCTGATGCCGTCCCTTTTGGAAGAGGACTTGCCCGATGGAATTTGAGATAGGATGAAGACTCGGATCCGACATATTTGTCTTGGGTCCTTGTCAGAAAGAAGACCAGGTTAAGATGGAAATGCTTGTACAAGGAATCAGATTTCACATATCCATTGTCCATGACATGGCAAGCGTAGGCTTCCCGTATAAAAAAGCGGTTCACCGCTCGGCGGACCGCGGAACCATGCGGGAACATACGAATCCCCCTTTTCCTCATATTCGTCGTTCTCCAGTCTGTGCGAAAGTGGCAGGAAGCGGGAATGTGGCCAGTGAGGATACTGCGCAGGATGTCACAAATACAAATCTGCGGTTTGCGGGACGTCTCGCAAACCGCAGACAACACGGCATGCCGACAACTGACTACACGCCGTCTATGTGCCCGTCAAAAGGTAGGTGTCTCCCTTGAGCTTCCACTGACTGTCGGCAAGTTCTCATTCTTTATTTTACGGCCCGCACTGAAGTTCCATGATACCGACAGCTGCACACGGGAGTCGGGGTTTAAGTCACGCCGCATGTAGGTAAAGTCGTTTCCTTCCACTTTTATGCTGCCGCGGTTGTACAGCATGTTCGCCCACACCAGACTGACGTCCGCCTTCCCTTTGAAAAGCGAGAGACGGGCACCGGCGTCCACACTGTACCTCGCGTTCGAGATGTAACTTGCGTTCCTGCTTCTTGTCGCGGCATACAGGTTGAGGGTAATTCCAAAATTATCGCATACGCTGAAGTCGTTATAGCTGTTGAAACGTGCCAGCGCACAGTCGTATCCGTTCTGCCCGGCGTTCTCGTTGACATAGACGCCGTAGACCTTCGTATTTGTGTACCAGAACTTCGTAATTCTGTCGGCATAACCCACCATGACGGTGTGCCGTTGCCTGTTGCCCGTATTTTCCGGGCTTGTATAAAATACGCCCTCACGGCCGGCATCACGCCGCATGATCACGTTCACCATGTTGTCGCCGTAATTGAAATCGTAGGATACCGACCAGGCCTTGTTCAGAGAATAGAAGATCTCTATGTCGTCATAGTTCTCTTTCCTCAGATCGGGGTTTCCTATGCTGTACAGGTTCTCACCCTGCCATATCATCGTCGGAATGCGGTAATTATAGTTGGGAAGAGAATAATAGTGCCTCAGTCCGAGGGCTATATAATGAAGCTTTTTCTGGTTGAATGTCCACTGGCCGAACAGCGCCGGGTATATGCCGTCCTCATAAATGCTTGTGTTGCTTGACGGGTCAAGAAAGTTTTTGTAGACACTTTCCGTTCCATGATAGCTCAGCCCTGCACGTATGAACAGCCTGTCGCTCAGCCTTGCGGAATATTGCACCCATGCGTCGTAGTCGCGGCCTAAGGAATGGTAATCGCCGTCCGCTATATAGTTGAATTTCTGTGTCCCGTCATCCTTGTGGCGGTCAATGAGGTAGTAAAATCCGAGCCCCGCGCTCAGGGTCATGTTCTCCTTAAAGTTCCAATACAGACGGGGGCGGATGTTGAAGTTGTCCATGTCTGTGCGCAGGCCTGCCGGGTCCGCCTCACCGTTATAGGTATAGTCCGCGTCATTATTGTCCTTGTTCTTGCTGTATTCCGATATCAGCTGCAGATAGCTTCCGTTTCCACCGAAGCCCTTGCGCAGTTGGATGCCGGCGCTGTAGCTGTTCGATCTTAAGTTGTTGCCGAGCAGCAGGTTGTCAGTCCCTGTCGTACTGTTGGTGGTCGACTTCTCCTTCAACAGGTTGACAGAACCGTAGACGTCTATCCTGTCCGTCTTGTTGAACGCGTACCTTAACGACAGATCATCGGCGAAGAGCCTTCCCCTGTTCAATCCGTCAGTGACGGTGTGCGCCTGGCCCTCGCCGTTGTCCTGATCGTTCTTGCTTACATAATGGCTGTATGGCATGCCCCGCAGCATGTTACTGACGGTAAACTTTCCCTTCGAATAGAGCAAGTTCACCATCGGGCTGCCGTCAACATATCCGTACTTGTCCGCCTCGCCGTAGAACGACAGGGAGCCGAGCAGGCCGCCCTCCTCACGCAGGTAGACCTTTACCACGCCGCCCGTAGCGTTGACGCCATAGGCCGCGTCAGCATGCGGAACAATCTCAACGCGGGAAATCATGGAAGGCGACAAGGCTTTCAGCTGTTCGAAGGACGCCTCCTTGTCGTCTATGTAGAACAGGGTGTTGTCTCTGCCCTGCACCTTAATGCTCTTGTCTGTGACGTCAAGGTTGCGGACGTTTCGCAGGAAGTTGATGAAAGACTGTCCCTTTGCCAAGGGATTGCCCGCCACCCGTACTACCGTTTCACCCGATGGCTTTACGTCGGTAAAGCGTCCCATGACCGTCACCTCGTTAAGCATGCGTGACGATTCCTGCAGCTTTATCTTGCCGAGCGACACGTTACTACCTATATACAGGTCTTTTGAATAATCATCAAAGCCAAGATAGGTTATTGTCACATGGTATTTACCCTCCGGCACCCTTTGTAATGAGAAGTTTCCTTCTGCATCGCTGGAAGCGCGCATTACCGTGTCGGCTGAATCGTTTGTAATGGCAATGTTCGCACCAAGCAGACCTCCTCCGTCGCTGTCAATGATATGCCCTGACAAGATATACCGGTTATTTTGTGAATAGCACAATACACCTATCATCAGTAATACAAGCATTGCAAAATGTCGTCTTAACCTCATAGTCTCCTGATCTTATAAGTTATATAATATAGTTCTCTTTTACCGTCATACCATCGCCTTGGGGAACCTGCTTTCTGACAGACCATCTTCCTACAGCTGACAAGTGGCAGCCGAATGGACTGCATATAATATCTACAGTTCTTCCTGCTTTATATCTTTTTGCATATACAAAAGTAGGGAAAAATAGATGCCGAAAACGGAGCATACCCACCCACTCAGAAC
>HF988542.1:0-5695 GCA_000431975.1 Prevotella sp. CAG:924
TGTGAGGAGGATAGATGTCGGCTGCATGCGCTACCATAATCTGGAGGGAATGGCCTGCCACCGCTATTTCCTCAACTGTGTGAATATCGGCCTTGTGGCTACCATGATGGAGCAGCGTAACCGGGCGCGTCGGTTCCTGGTCTCGCGGCCGCTTTCGTTTATGGCATCCTTCGCTTTGTTGCTTTCCCGCCGCTTTGACTATAGGATGCATCTTAAAATCAATGGTGAGGATATCGATCGTCGGGTGATGACGGTCTGTGTAGGCAATGCCACCGGGTATGGAATGACTCCTCATGCGGTACCCTATAATGGCGAGCTTGATGTGTCGGTGATATGTCAGCCCGTGACCAAACAGCTTCTCGAAGGTATGTATCTCTTATCGCGCAACCGCATCCTTAACTCAGGCAGCGTTTATCCTTATCGTACGAAGATAGTAGAGGTGCGGCGCATACGCGGGGCTCAGGTGGCTGTCGACGGCCGTCTCATGCGTACGCCCTCCGGTCCTTTCCGTATTACGGTAGAGCAGGAAGTGGTCAATTTTATCGTGCCAGGGACATAGTTTATATGGCGGTTTTAGCCGTTATTTTTCTTGTGTGGGCAAACATTTATCGGAAATGTTACAAATTGTTTAAATTACTTGGAATAAAAACAAAAACCGGATGAAAGTTTTGTCTTTATTAATAAATTTAGTATCTTTGAAGTCAGATAAATAGGATAGACGAGCCACCTAAACTCGTCTGTCTTAGCCGTTAAAGGCATACGATTAAAAATAAAAATATAAAAACCTTACCAGATTATGAGTTATCTAAGATTTGAAAAGGCTCGGATGACCAACCTGGAGGAATCTTTACCTAAAGAGGTGTTGCGAACTAACCGTTCCGGCGCTTATGCGTGCTCTACCATCGTAGACTGCAACACCCGTAAGTATCATGGCCTCCTCGTGGTTCCTGTTCCGGAACTGGATGATGAGAATCACGTCCTGCTCTCATCGCTCGACGTCACAGTCATTCAGCATGGCGCAGCCTTCAATCTCGGCTTACACAAGTATCAGGGCAATAATTACAGTCCCAAGGGTCACAAGTACATCCGTGAGTTCGACTGTGGCAAAGTGCCCACAACCATCTACCGTGTAGGCGGTGTGCTTCTTAAAAAAGAGGTGGTATTCCAGCATTATGAGGATCGTCTTCTGATCCGTTATACGCTTGTTGATGCCCATTCGGCAACGACATTACAGTTCCGCCCGTTCCTCGCTTTCCGTTCTGTACGCGAGTTTACACATGAGAATTCTGTTGCTTCCCGTGAGTATTCGGAGGTAACCAATGGCATCAAGACGTGTATGTATGCCGGTTATCCCGATTTGTACATGCAGTTCTCCAAGAAGAATGAGTTCCATTTCCAGCCCGATTGGTATCGCGGCATTGAATATCCGAAGGAGCAGGAGCGTGGTTATGCATCCAATGAGGATCTTTACGTACCCGGCTATTTCGAGATGCCGATCCGCAAGGGCGAGTCGATCGTCTTCTCCGCTTCCACATCAGAGATTGAGCCGTCGAAGCTGAAGAAGCTCTGTGAGGAAGAGGTCTCTGTACGTTCTCCGCGTGACAATTTCTTCCATTGTCTTGTCAATGCTGCCCATCAGTTCCATGTGGAAGATATCAAGGGCGACAATAAATACCTTGTTGCCGGATTCCCCTGGTTCAAGGCACGTGCCCGCGACACGTTCATCTCTCTGCCCGGTCTGACGCTTTCTATTGAGGAGCATGAGTATTTTGAGCAGGTGATGCGGACAGCCGAGAAGGGACTCCGTGATTTTATGGCCGGTAAGCCGCTGACCGTGAAGCTCTCGGAGATCGAGCAGCCGGATGTGTTGCTGTGGGCCATCTGGGCCATCCAGCAGTATGAGCATGCTGTAGGCAACAAGGAGTGCATCGAGAAATACGGTAAGCTTATCACCGATATCATTCATTTCATTTTGGATGGCCGTCATCCCAATCTGACCCTTGACAACAATGGTCTGCTTATCACCAATGGCAAGGAGAAGGCTGTCACATGGATGAACTCGACTGCCAACGGCCGTCCCGTCGTTCCCCGTACAGGATATGTCGTGGAGATCAATGCCCTTTGGTACAATGCCCTTGTCTTTGCCAGCGTGATGGCCGGTGATGCGAACAATCCCGAGGAGGCACGCAAGTATGCCGATCTGGCCGAGCAGTGCCGCGAGGCGTTCCAGAAGGTGTTCGTCAACCAGTACGGATGGCTGTTCGACTATGTCGACGGCAGTACGCCTGACTGGAGCGTGCGTCCTAACCAGATCTTTGCAGTGGCGTTTGAGAACTCACCTCTGACGAAGGAGCAGCAGAAGACCGTGCTCGACATCTGTACGCGTGAGCTGCTTACGCCGAAGGGCTTGCGCTCTCTCTCCCCGAAGAGTAATGGTTACAACCCGATGTATGTCGGTCCGCAGACCCAGCGCGATTATGCTTACCATCAGGGTACGGCGTGGCCGTGGCTCAGCGGATTCTACATCGAGGCATGCCTGCGCTTGTACAAGCGCTCGCGTCTGAGCTTCCTGGAGCGTCAGATGGTGGGCTTCGAGGACGAGATGTACCAGTCGTGCATCGGCACGCTGCCTGAGCTGTTCGATGGCAACCCGCCATTCACAGGCCGTGGAGCCATGTCGTTTGCCATGAATGTGGCGGAGATGCTGCGCGCGTTGGAACAATTGGAAAAGTGTAAATATTAAAGAAGGAGGAAGTCATTATGAAAGTATTAATGTTCGGATGGGAGTATCCTCCTCATGTATATGGCGGTCTGGCAACAGCCAATTTCGGTATCTCTGAGGGACTGCACGCCCAGGGTGACATTGAGATCACTCTCTGTCTGCCGAAGCCTTTTGGAGACGAAGACCATACGTACGCTCATATCGTCGCTATGAACTGCGTGCCAATCGCTTATCGCGACGTGAACTACGACTACGTGAAACAGCGTATCGGCAATCTGATGGACCCTAATGAGTATTATCATTTCCGCGATCACATCTATGCCGATTTCAATTATATGCATGTCAACGATCTCGGTTGTATGGAGTTTGCCGGTGGTTATCCCGGCAATCTGAACGAGGAGATCAACAATTATTCGGTTATTGCCGGTGTCGTTGCCCGTTCTACCGAGTTCGACATCATCCATGCTCACGATTGGCTTACTTATCCTGCCGGCATCCATGCCAAGCAGGTGTCGGGCAAGCCCCTCTGTATCCACGTGCACGCCACCGACTACGACCGTTCCCGCGGTCATGTGAATCCTACGGTTTACTCCATCGAGAAGGATGGCATGGATCACGCCGATTGCATCATGTGCGTGTCGGAGCTGACACGTCAGACGGTGATCAATCAGTATCATCAGGATCCCCGCAAGGTGTTCACCGTGCACAATGCCGTCTATCCGCTGAGTGCGGAGAATCAGGCCATTCCGCGTCCTGACCATAAGGGCAAGGAGAAGGTTGTCACGTTCCTCGGACGTATCACGATGCAGAAAGGTCCCGAATATTTCGTAGAGGCTGCCAACATGGTGCTTCACCGTACACGCCACGTCCGTTTCTGTATGGCAGGTTCGGGCGACATGATGGATCAGATGATCTATCTGGCTGCTGAGCGCGGCATCGCCGACCGTTTCCATTTCCCCGGCTTTATGCGTGGCAAGCAGGTGTACGAGTGTCTGAAAGACCCCGATGTCTATGTGATGCCCTCCGTGAGTGAGCCGTTCGGCATCTCGCCCCTTGAGGCCATGCAGTGCGGTACGCCGACGATCATCTCCAAGCAGAGCGGTTGCGCCGAGATCCTGCACAATTGCATCAAGGTAGACTATTGGGACATCAATGCCCTGGCCGATGCCATCTATTCCATCTGCCACAACGAGAGTCTCTTCCATTATCTGCAGGAGGAGGGACGCAATGAGGTGGACCAGATCACATGGGAGAAGGTAGGACGCTGGATCCGTACCCTCTATCTCCGCACCCTCGGTTGGGAGTGATACTATTAATCATTAATAAATCAGCAACAATGAAAACAATTTGCATCTATTTCGAGATACATCAGATCATACATCTAAAACGTTACCGTTTCTTCGATATCGGTACCGACCATTATTATTACGATGACTATGAGAATGAGCGCACCATCAACGACATTGCCGAGCGTTCGTATATGCCCGCTCTCAATGCTCTCCATCAGATGTTGCTTGAGGGCAACGGAGAGTTCAAGGTGGCTTTCTCTCTCTCCGGCGTAGGCATCGAGCAGCTTGAGCTTCATGCTCCCCAGGTGCTCGACAAGCTTGTGGAGATGAACAAGACGGGTTGCATAGAGTTCCTCGCCGAGCCTTATTCACACGGATTGTCATCGTTGAAGGATGAGGAGTGCTTCGCCGCCGATGTGAAGAAGCAGTGCGAGAAGATCAAGGAGTATTTTGGCAAGCGTCCTACAGTGCTCCGCAACTCGTCGCTCATCTATTCCGACGACATTGGTCTGCAGGCTGCGCAGATGGGCTTCAAGGGTATGCTCACCGAGGGTGCCAAGCACGTACTGGGTTGGAAGTCACCCCATTATGTATATCACAGCGCGCTCGCTCCCAATCTGAAGCTGTTGCTCCGTGATGTCACCCTGAGCGATGATATTTGCCTGCGCTTCAACAACAGCGACTGGGAAGGCTATCCTCTCTTCGCTGATACATATATGGACCGCATCGCCAGTCTGCCCGAAGAGGAGCAGGTGATCAACATCTTCATGGAGCTCTCTGCTCTCGGCATTGCACAACCGTTGTCGAGTAACATCCTGGAGTTCATCAAAGCACTGCCGGCATGTGCCAAGCAGCGTGGCATCACCTTCGCCACACCGTCAGAGATTTGCACTAATTTTGCCAGCGTCGGCTCACTCGACGTGCCTGATACGCTGTCGTGGTCGGATGAGGAGCGCGATGTGAGCTGCTGGTTGGGCAACCCCATGCAGCGTGAGGCTTTCGACAAGCTTTACAGTGTGGCAGAGCGTGTACGTATCTCCAACGATCCCCGCATCAATCAGGATTGGGACTACCTTCAGGCCAGCAACAACTTCCGCTTCATGACGACCAAACCGTCGAATGTGGGACTCGACCGCGGCATCTACAGCTCGCCTTTTGATGCCTTCACCAACTATATGAACATCTTGGGCGACTTCATCAACCGTGTGAACAGTCTCTATCCTGAGGAGATCGACAACGATCAGCTCGAGGGCCTGCTCACCACTATTAAGAACGAGGGTGATGAGATCGAGATGAAGGATAAGGAGATTGCCCGTCTGAAGTCGAAGATTGAGAAGATGGAGGTGGCCAACGACCGCCTGCGTGCCAAGCTCGAGGGTACAGAGCCGAAGGCTTCCTCAAAACCGGCTGCCAAACGGTCTACAACGAAGAAGACTGCCGCCAAGAAGCCGGCTGCGACGACTGCCGACTCAGCCGAACAGGATGTAGAAACGAAGTAATCACAGATTAGACTATACGTACGAAGCTCTGCATAGGATTGAAAATATCCTATGTAGAGCTTTTTCATTTGAAAAAACAGAGGGAAAATTTCTGTTATTGCGTTTTAAGTGGTATATTTGCAGTATCATTAAAACAGATAAGGTATGAAATCATCCGAACAAACTAACCAGCAGATAGAGCGGTT
>HF988542.1:5704-20932 GCA_000431975.1 Prevotella sp. CAG:924
CTAACCAGCAGATAGAGCGATTCATCCGCAAAGTGGCCTCGAAATTTCCTGCCAATGAGGATACGTCGATCCTTACCGACATCCATGTGCAGGCATCGCAGGACAGTGGTGAACTGATAGCTTTCAACGATGATGACGAGGAAATCACTCGTGTGGTGATCGATAGTTGGATTGACTGTAAGGATGAGAATTTCTATGATGAGATCACTACCATGCTCCGCAACCAGTTGGCTAAGATGCACGACATGGTGGACAAGATGGGAATTCTGAAGCCTTATAGTTTTGTGCTTGAGGATGACGATAAGGAGCCTGTCGGCGAGCTGTATGTTGTTGATGATGAGGACACTGTCATCATCGATGACAAGGATCTTATGAGCGGATTGGACAAGGATCTCGATTCGTTCCTGGACAATCTGATGAAGGAGTGACAGGGTATCGGTCTGTCCGACTTATTGCCGGCAGGAAGCCTGTAAGGTAGGATGAAAGGGGGTATCTCTGCCATAGCAGAAAGAAGGGCAGTCGCCGAATGTCGTTCTTATGGCATGAGGAGGCGGTCTATGCGTGCTTCTTGTAGAGCGATATAGGGTACGGTCAGTTGCCGGTCTGGAGTTACCTGCGAGGCTTTCATCTCTTGTCCGGATGCCGACAAGAGAATAAATGCCGATGGAATGGAGCAATATCCGACCGGTGTCCGGAAGAATCGCGACGGATAAGAGAATGAATGTCAGTGTGTAGCCGGCTTCCGTACGAGCATCCGTTCATCCTGTAAGCATGAAGAGGTGGGCTATGGATGCTTCTTGTAACTATACATCAGGTCTTATAGGTGTATAGGATAATGATGGTTGTGGCCATGGATGCTTGTTGCAACTATCTATAAAGGTGATTTCTTGTGATTATACATCAGGTGTGACTATATATAAAGGTAATGGTCGGTTGTCAGTCTGGAATACGCACGTGACTTTTATTTCCTTTCCGGATGCCTACATGGGAATAAGTGTCGATGGAATGGCGCGATTTCCGACCGGTTACCAATAGATACATGAGTTTAGTCTTAAAATAGATAGGGCAGTATTTTCTTTTTATTTTTCCGAAAAGAAAATAAATGCCGATGAAATGGGAAAATATCAGATAGGCTATTGTTCAAGGCTGACCAGTCAAGGTGGGTTGGCCATGGAGGCAATGAGGAAGGGTAGGAGCATGGTTGTTTTTCGCGCTGACTGTTCCGATCAATTTTTCCTGCGCATGTCAATGTCCTGACGAGGTGTAGGGCAGGAACGCATCCAAGGTGCGTCCGGCCATATAATAGTGTCTGTGCATACGTCCATGGTCATATCCACCCGGTCATTTGCCTATCCTATATGTAAAAAGGTCGCATCCGTTAGGATACGACCTTTATTATCGGGTTATTAAGAATTTACTTCTTGAAGAAATCCTGAACAGCCTCATTGGGCACCATCTTCTCCTCGAAGATGTAAGCACCGGTCTTGGGGCTCTTCACCATCTTGATGACCTTGCTATAAGCACGTCCGTCATTATTACCCTCATGAAGGGTAGCGACCGCTTTCTTTGCCATGTTTTAAATCTCCTATTATTACTTAATCTCTTTGTGAATGGTCATTCGCTTGAGAATGGGATTATACTTCTTCAGTTCGAGACGCTCAGGAGTATTCTTACGGCTCTTGGTCGTCACGTAGCGGCTTGTACCGGGCAGACCGCTGTTCTTCATCTCGGTGCACTCCAAGATGACCTGAACTCTATTGCTCTTAGCTTTCTTTGCCATTGTTATTAGTCTCCTAAAACTTTTATGTCTTTCCAGTCGCAGTAGCCCTTAGCGACAGCGCGCTTCAGAGCAGCGTCCAGACCTACCTTATTGATAAGACGCAGACCAGCAGCGCTGATCTTGAGCGAAATCCAGCAGTTCTCCTCTACATAGTAGAATTTCTTGCTGAAGAGGTTAACGTCAAAGCTGCGCTTTGTGCGATGCTTTGAGTGAGACACATTGCAACCCAGCTGTGCCTTCTTTCCTGTAATCTGACAAATCTTAGACATTGCTATTCTTTGTTATTGATTTCGACGATTTTAGATACTTATTCCAAACAGTGTGCAAAATTACTAAATTTCTGTAGTTTAGCAAAATATCTTCGTTAAGAAATCAATTTTTTAATATTATTTAGCCCTTGGGGCGCGATTTCCGCTGTTTATTCTGCTTTTGCCTCTTCCGTGTTCTTCTCCACGAAGTAGTCGTAGAACAGGCGGAGCGCCTTGTTGGTAGCGATGCTCAGATTGATGTCACGGCCGAAATCTTCCGACAGGCAGAAGGTGCGCACATCGTCAGGAGCGCCATAGCCGATCCAGATCGTGCCGACAGGGATCTGGGGTGTGCCGCCGCCGGGACCGGCCACGCCCGTAGCCGAGATGGCATAGTCAGTGCCCAGCACCTTGCAGGCACCGATCACCATTTCGCGTGCCACTTCCTCGCAGACGGCTGTCTGCTCCTCGAGCACATCGTGAGAGACGTTCAACAGATTCTCTTTCACCTCGTTGGTGTAGGAGATGACGCCGCCCTTGAAATACTGGGAGGCACCCGGTACAGAGATGATGGCCTCAGCGATGCGGCCGCCGGTGCAGCTCTCTGCCGTTCCCAATGTCTTGCCGCTCTCGTAGAGCACTTCCTGAATCTTACGGCTCAGGACTTTGGTTTCTAATTCCATATCGTTTCTTTTGTTGTTAGCTTATTTGAATGTTACCTTAGAGAAAGCCGGTGCGTCGATAGAGCAGAAGTCGTGGTCGCGGTACTTGTAGTAGCCCACCACGCCGATCATCGCCGCATTGTCGGTGGTATAGCTGAACTTTGGAATGTAGATGGTCCAGCCGTATTTCTCGGCGTGCTCACGGAAGGCGTTGCGCAGACCGTTGTTGGCCGATACGCCGCCTGCCACAGCCACGTGCTTGATGCCCGTTTGCTTCACGGCCATGCGCAGCTTCTTCATCAGGATGTCGACGATGGTATGCTCCAGAGAGGCGGCGAGGTCGTTCTTGTGGTGCTCCACGAAGTCGGGATCCTCCTGCACCCATTTCTGCAGGCTGTAGAGGAACGAGGTCTTCAGGCCAGAGAAAGAGTAGTCGAGGCCGGGAATATGAGGCTCGGCGAACTGGTAGGCCAGTGGATTTCCCTGACGGGCGAGCTTGTCGATGATGGGACCGCCGGGATAGCCCAGGCCCATCACCTTCGAGCACTTGTCGATGGCCTCACCGGCAGCGTCGTCGATCGTCTGGCCGAGCACCTCCATGTCGTTATAGGCGTTCACCTTCACGATCTGTGAGTTGCCGCCCGATACGAGGAGGCAGATGAATGGCAAGGGTGGGTGAGGGTTGTCGAGACCGTCCTCGTCGATGAAGTGGGCCATCACATGACCCTGCAGGTGGTTGACGTCGATGAGGGGTATATCGAGGCTTCTTGCAAATCCTTTGGCGAAGCTCACTCCTACGAGGAGGGAGCCCATCAGTCCGGGACCGCGCGTGAAGGCGACGGCGCTCAACTGTTCCTTGGTGATGCCGGCACGCTTCAGTGCCTGGTCGACCACGGGTACCACGTTCTGCTGGTGGGCGCGTGAGGCCAGCTCAGGCACGACACCGCCGTAGGCGCAGTGTACGGCCTGTGAGGCCGTGACATTGCTGAGCAGCGTCGTATTGCGGAGGACGGCAGCCGACGTGTCATCACACGACGACTCAATGCTCAAAATATAAATATCTTTGTTTTCCATTGTCTTAATAACTCAAAACTTCTACTCCGTGCTCGGTCATGAGGAAGGTGTGCTCCCACTGTGCCGACGGCTTCTCGTCGCCGGTGATGACCTCCCATCCGTAGGGATCGTCAGCGTCGATGAACACCTTCCATGTGCCCATGTTGATCATCGGCTCGATGGTGAAGCACATGCCGGGTACGAGCAGCATGCCTGTGCCTTTGTGACCGTAGTGGAGGATGTCGGGTTCCTCGTGCATGGCCAGACCCACGCCGTGGCCGCAGAGGTCGCGCACCACGCCGTAGTGATACTTCTCGGCATGCTTCTGGATGGCATGGCCGATGTCGCCGACAAAGCAGTAAGGCTTGGCTGCTTCTGCTCCCACCTCGAGACACTCCTTTGCCACACGCACCAGCTGCTCCTTCTCCGGAGTGGTCTTGCCGATGATGAACATGCGGCTGGCGTCACCGTAGTAGCCGTCCACGTCGAGGGTCATGTCCACGTTGACGATGTCGCCCTCGCGGAGCACGTCTTCTTTCTTGGGGATGCCGTGGCACACCACCTCGTTGATGCTCGTGCACACACATTTGGGGAAGCCTTCATAGTTGAGACACGAGGGATGGGCGTTGTGCTCCTCGCAATATTGCATGCAGATATCGTCGATATCCTGTGTCGTCATACCTTCATGAATGGCTGCGGCCACCGCATCGAGGCAGCCGGTGTTCACCTTGCCGGCGCGGCGGATGCCTTCTATCTGTTCGGGAGTCTTGATCATGTCGCGGGTAGGGACTTCCTTACCCTTGTTTTCCCAATACATCACCTTCTCATCCAGCTCAGTGATCGGCTGGCCCGACAGGCAATGCCATCTTCTTTTCTTTCCAAACATAATTGAAACAGTCTATTTCGTGATTGCAAAGTTAGCACTTTTTTTTTATTTCGTGTCTATCGTCTCAGATAAAATGGTTATCTTTGTACGAGTTTATAAAGAAAAGAAGAAAGGAAAACAGCCAATGCCACTTAGATTGCCCGACCGGTTGCCGGCCATTGAATTGCTGAAGAAGGAGAACATCTTCGTGATGGATGAGAGCAGGGCACATTCCCAGCAGATCCGTCCGTTGAAGATCGTCATCCTCAACCTCATGCCCTTGAAGATCACGACGGAGACCGACCTGGTGCGTCTGTTGTCGAATACGCCGCTGCAGCTGGAGATCAATTTCATGAAGCTGCGGAGCCACAAGCCGAAAAACACGCCTGTGGAGCACATGCGTATGTTCTATAAGGACTTCGAGATCCTCCGGCAGCAGAAGTGGGACGGCATGATCATCACGGGAGCGCCTGTCGAGCTGTTGCCCTATGAGGACGTGGAGTACTGGGAGGAGGTGACGGGCATCTTCGACTGGGCCCGCACGCATGTCACCTCTACGCTCTATATCTGCTGGGCGGCGCAGGCCGGACTGTATCATTTCTACAACATCCCCAAATATGCGCTGCCGAAGAAGATGTTCGGCATCTTCCGCCAGCACACGCTCCAGCCGGAGCTGCCGATCTTCCGCGGGTTCGACGACATCTTCATGATGCCTCATTCCCGTCACACGGAGCTGCACCGCAGCGACATCGACGCCATCGACGGACTGAGCGTCATCGCCGAGTCGGAGGAGAGCGGCACGAGCATCGTCATGGCCCGTGGCGGCCGTGAGTTCTTCATCACCGGCCATCTCGAGTATGCGCCCGACACGCTTGACAAGGAGTACAAGCGCGATTTCGGCAAGCGCGACGATGTGGAGATGCCGCTCAACTATTACCGCAATGACGATCCGAAGCAGAAGCCGCTGGTGACCTGGCGCAGTGCCGCCAACCTGTTCTTCAACAACTGGATCAACTATTACGTCTACCAGGAGACGCCTTACAACATCGACGACATCGAATAAGCCGGTCAGGCGCTGTACGGCGGCTGCCCGATGCGTGGCCAAACGCCCGGTTTGGGATTGATATATGAAGAGAGCAACTATTCTGACCCTTTTGCTGGCCGTGGTAGCCAACCTGTTATTAGGCTCCTGCTATCATCACGGCTCTCCCGTCACTCACGAGGCCTACAAGCTGAGTGAGCGGCAGATCGACTCGTTGTCGTTCTTCTCCACCCACCACTACACCAACAACTACAATTTTGTGGTGAAGGCCGACTCCATGGTCTTCATCCGCCAGCTGCCCGAGGAGGCCGTCGGCGGAATGACGATCGACACGTTCACCGTGTACCGGCACGACCATCTTGTCGTGGCCGACATCCGGTCGGTGCCTACCGATACGATCGACTCCGTGTGGGTGCAGCTGGCCAACGACAGTTCGATGTTCGGATGGGCACACGAGAGCTATCTGTTGCCAAGGGTTGTGCCCGACGATCCCATCTCGCAGTTCATCTCCACCTTCTCCGACAACCATCTGCTGGTCTTCCTGATCATCTTTGTCGTCATCGGAGCGTGCTATATGTTGCGGCAGCTCTCGCGCCGTCATGTGCAGATCGTCCATTTCAACGACATCAACTCTTTCTATCCCACGTTGCTCTGCCTCATCGTGGCGTCGGCGGCAACGTTCTATGCGACGATCCAGAATTTCGCGCCGGAGATGTGGCGCCATTTCTACTATCATCCCACGCTCAATCCGTTCAACGTGCCGACGACGCTGAGCATCTTCCTCCTGTCCGTATGGGCCATGGTGATCGTGGGCGTGGCCTGCATCGACGATGTGCGCCATAAGCTGCCGTTCGGTGCCGCCGTCCTCTATCTGGGCGGTCTGCTCTGCGTCTGCAGCATCGATTACATCATCTTCAGCATCACCACCTTATATTATATAGGCTATTTCCTGTTGGTGGCCTATTTCTTCTTCGCTCTCCGTCAGTATTTCAGAAACAATTGCGTGAAGTATGTCTGCGGACGGTGCGGAGCTCCTCTGAAGCACAAGGGCAAGTGTCCGCATTGTGGCGCGATAAACGAATAGGGTTCCAGAATATGTCGGCCTGATATGAAGGAAGCATTCAAATAGAAAAGGGTCTGTATATAAAGAAAGGTATTGGACAACGGGGTGTCCAATACCTTTCTTTATTATATTGTATTAGTGTTCTTTTCCGGTATATGTGCGGTAGTGCCTTTACGTCCGTCCTTATACATTATCCTGTTTTCTTGGCAGCTTGCGTTTGCCGATCTTGATCAGCAGCAGTCCGATTCCTGCCCACACCAACTCGCGTATGCGCACGATCAGTGCGACGAAGATGCCTGCGTTGGCTGTCATTCCGAGAGAGGTCACCGACATGAGGAAGCCGCCCTCGCGTCCACCCAGCTGCAGGGGCATGAAGAAGAGCAGGTTGGCGAAGAGGGTGGTGAAGGCGATGATGAGGATGCAGTTGAGATAGTTCACGTGCGGCATCAGCACGAGCAGGATGAACATCACCTCTGCTGCCGATGCGATGCGGCAGAGTATCTCCAGCACGACGGCCGACACGAAGCTCTTCGGGTTTTGGGTGTGCAGGGCCGCTATCTGGCTGTCGATGGTGTTGAGCTGCTCACGGTGCGACTCCACGAAGGGGCGTGCCCACTTCTTCACGAAGGGGATGTGACGGAGCAGGTTCATCACGCGGTTGGCCAGTCCCTTGCGGTAGCCCGACATGAAGAACCACAGTCCGAGGAAGCAGAAGGCCGTGATGGCTGCTAGGATGATGCCCATGAAGAAGGACACCGGCTTTGTCAGCAGGAAGAGGATCACGGAGATCAGCCAGAACCAGAAGTGGCTGAAGATATGCGTCATGGCATAGAGGATCACCGACGACGAGGCCCGTTCCGTGCCGATGCGCGGTGCAAGCTCCATGATGCGGTAGGGCTCGCCGCCCATCAGTCCGCCCGGGGTGGTGTAGTTGAGGGCGAAGCCCGATACGGTGATCTTATACAGCCATGTGAAGGACACCGCCTTCCGCAGTTTGCGGTCGTCGCTGCATACGCCCCGTATGATCAGGTACCATGCTCCCGTGTTGAAGAGGTAGAGGAAGATCCACAGGGCTACGACGGCAAAAAACCAATAGCCGGCATGACGCAGTCCGTCCCATACTTGTGCGAAGTCGAGCTGGGTGAACATCACCACGAGTACGACGAGGCCGAAGATGAAGAAACCGTTCTGGTATTTCTTTTTCATTGTTTCTTTCTATTGTGTTCCGGCCTATTCCTGTTTCTTGTCCTTGGTCACATTCTCATGCTTCTTGGGAATGGCGAAGCGCACTTTCTCGCTCTCGTCCTTGCGCTCGTGGTAGAGCTTCGGCAGCGGATGGCTGGCGGCCTCGTCATAAGTCTCGCGGTTGCGGAAGGCGTCGATGGCCAGATAGATGGCATGGCGCAGGGCCGCCGGGTCGGCCTGGTCGGTGCCGGCGATGCCAAACTCGGGAGTCTGGTCGGGTGAGGTGGTCACCAGGGGCAGACCGGCGAGGAAGCGTACGGAGGCACTCGGATCGAGGGCCTTGACGGGTGCCATGCCCTGGTCGTGATACATGGCCAGGATGCCGTCGAAGGCAGTGTAGTCGCCCTGCTCGTAGAAGCGGTCGGCCTGATAGGGTCCGAACACGTTCATACCTGCCTGGCAAAGCTCCTCGATGGCGGGCACGATGGCCTCGGCCTCCTCCTGGGCGTGGTGCTCGGGTGTGTCGTTGGGGTTCAGGGCGAGCACGGCGATGCGCGGCATGCTCACCTGCAGGTCACGCTCCAGTGCCTGGATGAAGATCTTTGCACTGTTGACAATATGTTCGGTGGTGATGGCGGCGGGCACCTCGCGCAGGGGCACCTCGTTGGTGAGCAGGGCCACGCGCAGGTTGCCGTTGATCAGGATGCGCAGTCCTTTCTTTCCCTCGCCGAGACACATCTCGATGAAATGGTCGTTGGTGAAGTCGAAGCCGTCGAGGTGCATGTTCTGCTTGTCCACGGGGTTGGTGACGAGCACGTCGTAGAGTCCGTCCTTATAGTCGGTGATGGCGCGATCGAGCGCTTTCACGGCGGCGCGTCCCGATTCGGGTGTGGGCACGCCCAGTTCCACTTTCACATCCTCGTCGAACACCGGCAGGAGGTTGAGCTTGCCCGGCTCGGCGTTCTCGGCGCTCTTGATGATCGTGAAGTTGCCGGGGATGCCGAGGGCCTTGTGGTGGTAGGCTGCCACCTTCGGTGAGCCGTAGATGATGGGCGTGCACAGCTCGAGCATCTCGGGCTCTGAGAAAGTCTTGAAGATCAGCTCATAGCCGATGCCGTTGGTATCGCCGTGGGTGATTGCCACGCGTATTTTTCTGTTGTTCATATCTTTTATTATGGTTTTAATCGTTCCATTCACTCATCAATGCGGCTTCCAGTCGCCGCATCGTGTTTCTTTTCTCTTTGCCCGGAGCGTAGACGAAGGCCTCTACGATCCAGTCGCCGATGCGGCGGGCCACAAAGGGACCGCCCATAGCGTCGCCTTCCATCTGCCACAGACCGCGGTACACGGTCACCTTCTGTCCGCGTAGCGTCTCTTTCTGTGCCGTCACGGTCATGGGCACGGTAGCCATGTACATGGCGTCCGTCTCTCCGAGGATGTTCTTGCGCAGGGCACTGTCGCGGGCAGCGGTGAAGGGCATCGCCTTGTCCGCCCGGTAGATGGCTATGTTCGTCATCGTCTGTGTCCCGTTGTTGCTCATCCAGAGGAAGTTGCGTGCGCTCTTCGAGGCGGTCATCTCCTCGGGTATCATGGTCCGCAGTCCCGACAGCCGGTTCACCTTCCGTTCCATCTCTATGTTGCGGTGGTGCTTCAGCCTTGCTAGTTCCGCGTTGATCTCCGCCCGTGTGAGCAGGTTGCAGAGGGCGGTTGCCTGCCCGGCCATCTGGCTCTCCAGCATCTTCGTGTCGGCGGCGGTGATGTAGACCACCGTCTGGGGCTGTGCCCATACGTCTTTCTCGTAGCGCATCCGCAGGCGGGAGGCCGCTTGCGGGTCGATGGTCACGATGACGATGGCTCTTGCCAGGCGCAGGGCATTCTTGAAGTGTGCGCTGTCGCATGTCGACACGTCGAAGGCTGGCTCGGGCTGGGGCAGTCCGGGCACGTCTTCGCTCAGGGCCCGTGCCACCGTTGAGTCACGGTCGCCGACGACCAGCACCTCGTAGGGGCGTCCTCCCGAGGAGGGCTGTAGTCCCCGCCGTCCGTTGCACGCTGTCAGGAGCGTGACGGCGCAGAGTGCTGCCAGCAGCATCCGTTCGTATCCTCTCATGCTTATGCTTTCCTTCAGTTTGTCCGTGGTTGTCGCTCTCCCTCAGCCACTTATCGTTTTTGGGCCTTCCGTTCCTCGTCGATCTTCTTCGAGGTGCTCAGCAGACCGCAGGCGGCGAAGATGTCCTGGCCGCGCGAGGCGCGTATGGTGGTGAACACCCCGTGCTGTGTGAGGTAGTCGCAGAATTGTTCCATCTTCTCCTCGCTCGCTCCGTGCAGGTCGATGTGGGGGATGGGGTGGAAGCGGATGAGGTTGACGCGGCATTCCATGCCGTGCAGCAGCTCTACGATGCGGCGGGCGTGGTCCATCGAGTCGTTCACCCCTCCGAAGACGATATATTCGAAGGAGAGCCGGCGCTGGTGCGTGAAGTCGTAGTTGCGCAGCAGGTCGATGATCTCCTGCAGCGTCATGCCTTTCTCTGCCGGCATCAGGCGGGCGCGCTGCTCATGGATCGGGGAGTGCATGCTGATCGCCACGTGGCACTGGCTCTCATCGAGGAAGCGGCGGAGCTTGTCTTTCAGTCCCACGGAGCTGACGGTGATGCGTTTCGGGCTCCATGCGTATCCGTAGTCGGCGGTGAGGATCTCCGTGGCCTTGAGCACATTGTCGAGGTTGTCCATCGGCTCGCCCTGACCCATGAAGACGATGTTGGTCAGGCGGTCGCGCTCGGGCAGGCTGTACACCTGGTTCAGGATGTCCGTCACGGTCAGGTAGCCCTCAAAGCCCTGCTTGCCCGTCTGGCAGAAGAGGCAGTTCATCTTGCAGCCCACCTCGCACGACACGCAGAGCGTACCGCGGTCACCGTCAGGAATGAACACGGCCTCGACAAACTTCTTCTGGGCCGCTTCCGTCTCTTCCGCAGCCGGCCGGGTGGTCTCTACGGGAAACAGATATTTGGCGGTGCCGTCGACGGAGTGCTGGCTGTCGATAGGAGCGGCGCAGCCCACCTCGTACTGCTGGGAGAGCAGCTCGCGGTTATGTTTGGAGAGATTGGTCATCTCGTCTATCGTCCGGACATGTTGGGTGTAGATCCACTTGGCGATCTGACCGCCGGTGAAGGCAGGCATCCCCAGGCCCTGCGCCAACTCGCGCAGTTCGTGGAGGGTCATTCCTAAGAGTTTTTTCTTCATCATTCTGCAAAGTTACAATAATTTTGATGAAAGTGCGGTTATTTAAGGTCTAAAATCATTAACTTTGCACTATAAAACTATATGCCAAAGCGAAACATGGACAAAAATACATACCTATCCGAACCGTCTGTCACCGTGGGCATCGTCAGCGGTAAGGAAGTCACGTTTTCTCTTCACGGCCGTTATGCGGCAGAGGGCCGGCAGGCCGACGGAACCGTTCTTCCGCTCGCCCCGTCCTCTTATGCCGCCTCCCGTCTCACGCTCCGTATCTCCTCCGGTGCCATCCTTTGGGAGGGCCGTGGCTTTCAGGAGCTGACGTTTGTCCCGGCGGATGAGGAGAATAGCTTTTCGCTTGAGGATGTCACCATCGGCGTGCATTTTCATTGGCAGCGTCAGGAGACGCAGACTTTCCGCGGCACGCTCCGCCTGTTGGCCGTGGGCGACCGCATCCAGACGATCAATGTCCTGCCCGTAGAGCAGTATCTCGAGAGCGTCATCTCCAGTGAGATGAGCGCCACGTCCAGTCCCGCCCTGCTCGAGGCCCATGCCGTCATCTCCCGTTCCTGGCTTCTGGCCCAGATGGAGAAGCGGGCGGCGTGCCGGCCTACCGCTGCGGAGGATCATGCGGGAACGGCAGCCGTGACGTCCGGCCGGGCTGCCGGCAGCCCGGCGTCCGGTCATGACACGGTGGAGATCATGCGCTGGTACGACCGCGAGGACCACACGCTGTTCGATGTCTGTGCCGACGATCATTGTCAGCGCTATCAGGGCATCACGCGTGAGACCAATCCCCATGTGGCCGAGGCCGTCAGGGCGACGCGCGGACTGCTGCTCACCTACGGGGGCGCGATCTGCGATGCCCGCTTCTCAAAGTGTTGCGGTGGCGCCACCGAGGAGTTCCAGTATTGCTGGGAGAACAGGCGGCTGCCCTATCTGAGGGCCGTGGCCGACCGGCTGCTGGGCAGTGCCGACAGTCTGAGGGTCGCCCGTCCCGACTTTGCCGTGACGGACAGCGACCGTCCTGCCTTGCCCGATCTCACGGACGAGCGGGAGGCCGAGCGGTGGATCCGCAGCGCTCCTCCCTCGTTCTGCAACACGCACGACAAGACGATCCTGTCGCAGGTGCTCAACACCTACGATCAGGAGACGCAGGACTTCTATCGTTGGACGGTGCGTATCGGTCAGGAGGAGCTGCAGGCACTGCTCAAGGAGAAGTTGGACATCGATCTTGGCGCCATCGTCAGCCTGCTTCCCGTCGCCCGTGGCAGGAGCGGCCGTCTCTACCGTATGAAGATCGTCGGCACGAGGGGTGCGCTCATCCTCGGCAAGGAGCTGGAGATACGGCGTGCCTTGAGCAAGACCCATCTCTACAGCTCCGCCTTCGTCGTCGACCGTGAGGGCTCCGGTCCTGTGCCCTCCGCCTTTGTCCTCACCGGTGCCGGCTGGGGCCATGGTGTCGGCCTCTGCCAGATAGGAGCCGCCGTGATGGGTGCCCGGGGCTACGACTATCGTCAGATCCTCGCCCATTACTATCCGGGTGCGGAGCTTCAGCAGGCGTATGTGTGACAAGCGGACCGCAAGGTCCCGACAGTGATAATACCAACGAATATATATGAACGGCAAGCGAAATAATCCATCTCCCTACCTGTGGCTGCCCTCCACCTATTTCGTGGAGGGACTGCCCTTCATGGGCGCAACCATCCTGTCGGTAGTCATCTATCAGCAGATGGGACTTGCCGTCAGCAACATCACGTTCCTGGTGGCGTGGCTCTATCTGCCGTGGGTGCTCCAGCCGTTGTGGCAGCCGTTCATGCGTCAGCTGCTGTCCCAACGTGCGTGGGTGGTGGCGTCCGAGCTGGTGGCCTTGCTCACCTTCTGCGGCCTGGCCTATGCCATTCCCTCGCTGATCTGGCTGCAGGGCTCCCTGCTCTGCTTCGGCATCATGGCGCTGGCCAGCGCGGCCCACACCTCGGCGCTCCATGAGCTGCATGCCTACACCCTGGAGAGCCGGCAGCGGCCGGTAGCCATCGCTATGCGCACGGTGTGCTACACGCTGTCCGTCATCTTCTGTCAGGGTGTCCTGGTCATGGTGGCCGGCAATCTGCAGGTGATCTACCGCAACAGCATCGCCTATTCCTGGAGCCTGCTCTGCTATGCCGTCGCGGGCTTCTGCCTTCTTTTCCTGTTGTGGCATTTCCTGGCCCTGCCGCGCGGCAGGGCTCGCCGACCTCATCGCTGGCTTGTCTCCAATGTGACGGTACACGAGATCCAGTCGGGCATCCGCATCCTCACGTCGTCGCGGCGGGCATGGGCCTCGCTGCTCTTTCTCCTCCTCTTTCCCGTTTCGTCGGCTCTGATGCTGAAGGTCCCCCTGCTGTTCCTGCTGGAGACGCGTCATACCGGCGGCCTCGGCCTGTCGCCGCAGGAGTTCGGTCTGGTACAGGGTACGGTGGGTGTCTTCGCCATGGCCGTAGGCAGCACGTTGGGCAACTTTGTCATCTCGCGCGACGGTCTGCGTCGCTGGCTCTTCCCCATGACCTTTGCGGTGGTGTTGCCCGTCAGCCTTTATATCTATATGAGTGCGGAGGCGGTTTCGGGTCTGGCACTTATTTCTCTTTGTGTGGCCCTCTATCAGGGATTCTCCGCATTCGGCACGACGGCCTATCTCCATTATCTGTTGTATTACAGTGGCAACGGCTCCACCTCCTGCCGCAACTGGGGTCTGTCACTGATGTCGTTCTCGCAGATGATCGCCGTGATGCTCTCCGGCTCGATGGTCGGCACGGTGGGTTATACCGGATTTTTCACGATCGTGCTGATGTTGGGTGGAGTGTCGCTCCTGGTCGCCCTTCTGGTACGGTTCACGGTGTTGAAAGGCTCCTGATACGACATTAGCAGGTTGCCGTGCCTCCCGTGGTAGGGTAGGCGGCAACCTGCTAATGCCTTCTTTTTCTTATATGCTTTGTTATCCCGGGCCGCCCTTTGGGGCGAGGCCTGTCCGATAGGCCGATACGATCAATCTTTGTCGCTTGATAGAATCGGATTATCAGTTATATATGTTGACCTCGCCACTGTTCATGGTGCTTTGCGTATGTTGCAGCACCTTTCCTCTCACTTCGATGATCGAGGAGTTGCAGGCTCCGGCGTGCAGCCGTTGGCACAGCTTGCTCGTGATGTCGATATCCGATGAGTTGAAGGTTTGCAGTGTCGCCTCGCGTGCCTCCATCGACTTG
Organism: Prevotella sp. CAG:924; assembly: GCA_000431975.1. Lineage (GTDB taxonomy): Bacteria > Bacteroidota > Bacteroidia > Bacteroidales > Bacteroidaceae > Prevotella. The sequence continues at coordinate 20,073 of HF988542.1, forward strand.
ATCTCCGTGGCCGAGGAGTTGTAGCTGTCGATTTTCAGCTTTTGCGTGGTGATCTGTCCGATCTCTGCGTCCGACGAGTTGTACTGGCTCAGCATCAGGTTGTCGCATAGCACGTTGCCTAGCTCTATGTCACTGGAGTTATACATCTTCAGCGTCAGGTTGTCCGTGTCGATCAGTCCCGCCGCTTCAAATGAAGCGCTGTCGAAAGTATTCACCCCGATGAGATCGGGCGAGGTGACATACACCCTCACCGTAGTGTTGAAGCCATCTATGTTAAACAGGAACTCGTCGATGTCCGAGTTACCTTTCTTGCAGATCGACAGCGTCGTGCCGTCAGAAGTCACCTGTATGCGTTTCACGCAGTAGGCAGGGCCTTCCACACGCACATTGTAGAACGTGTCCTGGCGGTAGATCACCTCATAGGCGCCAATCACATCCACCTTCTCAAATGGTTTCACGGAGAGGGTCTGCGACATGGTCTCCTTGTCTTCTTTCGACAACCTGAACGTACACGAGGTTACCAGCAACAGTCCCATGAACAGGAACAAAATATTTCTTATCTTCATAGCCAAAATAGTTTTATTCTTACCATTGTACGATGGATGATGGATGTGTCCTGGTCGTTGTGCCCGATGTTCCGTCTGTATTGCGTGAGCTTTGCCGCACTGATGGCAACATGGGCAATGATGATCCGCGTCATCAATCTGTCGTTTGGATGATGCTATCGGTTAGACGATATGTCATGGAACTTAAGTTGCAAGCCATGCAAAAAATGTTCTGTCTTGCTGCTGAATGACACGACGGCGGACCGCCACCGTCGGGGAAGTGGCTGGACAAGAGCATAATCCCTATGGTGGAGG
>HF988543.1 GCA_000431975.1 Prevotella sp. CAG:924
CTATAAATTTGCACTTGCTGCTTGAATTCGCCCAGTCTAGCCAAATTAAGGAAAGTTAACAGACTACCCTCAAAAAGTAGTATATGGCTACTTGGGCAAGTAGCATAATATTCAATGCCCAAGTAGCATAATATTCAATGCCTAAGTAGCATATGGCTACTTTGCCAAGTAATATATATTCCTCTAAATGGGCATTATTTCGGGGTTTATGGCAGTTATGGGAGGAAATGATTTAAGTTCGTCAATTTTGGCAAAGGATCGAGATCTTTATTAGGATGGTCTTAAGTTGCCGGTAAATGGTCTTGGCCTTCTGCAAGTACACGGCTTTTAATTGTAAATAAAAATACAATTTCGATATTGCAGTTTTTTATTGAATGCCGGTTGTATGATGCACAGCAGAGAAGTAGAATGAGTTAATATAAGGTATAGAGAAATATAACGTATGGATTCAAGGATGAATGCTGTTTTGGACTATGGCTGTCTGCGCTACATGACTGCTGTATCGCTTAAATCGTCGGACTAAACAAAAAGTTGTGATTTATATGTCACAAATGTGATAATGCTGCGTATTACAGATAAATGCTGAACGAAATTAAAACACATATTATGAAAATAAAAGCATTGGTCGTTTTTGCTATGGCATTCTATATGATGTCATGCAGTAGTATCGGTAGGAGTACAACGGATAACTATACGATAACTGTGTCCGGTCAGACGGACAACAGTGAGGTGGAAAAAACACTGAATCTTAGTAATTTCAGTGGAATAGAATCGGATGTGGCAGTGGATATACACTACACGCCGGGTGCGAAATACAATGTGAAGGTGCGGGCAAAACGGGAAGTACTCGACAAAATCAATATATCGGAGAATGGTTCTGTCCTCATGCTGAAAAGAAAAAAAGGTGAGGGCTATGCCAATTCAAATGTCGTGTGCAAGATGGTAAATGGCGTGACCTTTTATTCAGGTAACACCGCACAGAAGAAAGTAACGTTGTATGTTACAGCTCCTGAGATCAACGTGCTGGAGAACAGTGGTGGTGACATGCAGTTTCACACGAAAGTATTCAATAGTGATGGCCTTCGTATAAGCAATAATGGAGCATTTAAACTGAATGCAGAGAGCCTGAAATGCACGGATGGGGACGGGCTGGATATCGTCAACCTTGGAAGTCTGACTTTAGAGGTGCCAACGGTGGATGCTACATGGTTATCATTGGACAATACAGGCTCTATGCTGTTCAATAGCAGCGATATAATTGGTTCGCTGAAAATGAAGAATGCAGGTCAGCTGACGTTCTCAGGTCATGTGAAGGGGACTACTGTCGAGCTAAACAACAGTGGTATGTGTCAAGTCAACAGCACGTTCGACTTGACGGACAGTTACACGTGCAAGACCAGCGGGCTGTCAAACAACGATGGTGATGTGACGGCTCGGACAATCAGCATATTCAACTCTGGACAGGAACAAAGAAAGGGCACACTGAAAGCTGATAGGCTGACAATAGATGTGGATGGAAACAGTCAGTATGCCATGAGTTTTATCGGTGATGATGCAAAGCTTTATTGCAGTGGCGGTGGTAATTTTAATTTTGCGCTCAACTGTCAAAGCATTGACTTGAATTCGGACGGATACATCAATGTGTCACTTTCAGGAACGGCAGACAAGACTTCGTTTGAAGGATCGGGTATATCTCATTTGAATACATCAAAGTTGAACAAGTTCTGACCTTTTTCTTGACAACGTGTGACAGTCTGTAATGAGAGGATATCTTACAGAGTTGGGTAAGATCCCAACCGGCAACAGAGTATCTGGATTTTTACATGATTCCGCCTTGCAAGGGTGGGCATTCGAGTCGGGTGAGTCTGTAGTATGGATGGAGTCGGGTGTGTCAAAACTAAAATGACTGCTCCCATAAATTACAGATTGTAATTATTAATAAAAAGGGTCGTGTCATTACGCAATATAGAGTTTGGCACGACCCTTTCTTTTATCTTTTAGGATGCTTACATTAAAATTATCAGTTTATTTTTTCAGGAAAAGAGTTTTGACACACTCTCTTTGCAATTCATAGAGCGTTTTCATCAAAGATCATAAGAAAGGACAGATTCATCTGTCAGCCTTACGCAGGATATGATTTTTGGTATACAAATAAGACTATAATTTTAAGTGCGTTTGGATGATGGTAAAGGAGTATGTTGACAAGGAGGATACGCAGTAGTGTCGGTTTAAAGAAAACGGCAAATAGGAATTCTCCTAATAGAAACAGCCATGCAGAGTCATACAAGGAGCTTTGTATGGCTGTTTTCATTTTATGGAAATAGATTAAGCTCCGTGCGGTTGCCTGAAAGGAGGCTTGTCAGTCTGCTCCACTTGAATGGCTGGTAGGGCTTTGGATAGGAAAGTTATCGTTGGGTGTATGATTTTTATAAAAAGCTTTGTACTTTTGCATTTGCTATTGCAATACGAAAGGTAAAGTGATGGCATAAGTATAAAATAGGGTTTATAGGACATGGATAAAGAAATGAAGCACAGCTGTACTGATTGTGGTACACAGAACTGTAAATACAAGGACCGTACTTATCCTGATTTCTGCCTGACCACCCATATAAAGGAGGCTGACAGAGAATGGGTATTAGAGCGTTATGAGGAGGGTGACAACAAGCGTGTGATGGTAGCCAGTGCCGAGGTGGAGTATGAGGGCTACTGCCAATGGACGCGCGTACAGGAGATAATGGAGTTTGCGCATAAGATCCGCGCCCACCGTATAGGCATAGCCAATTGCATAGGACTAATTAATGAGGCGCGCATATTTGCGCGTATCTTACGCGCCAACGGCTTTGAGCCTTATTCCGTGATATGCAAGGTGGAAGGACGTCGTAAGACCTCAATGGGGATACCTGCGGAATGTGAGTCCATAGGAGCCGCCATGTGCAATCCGATTATGCAGGCGCGTCTTCTCAATGAGGCAAAAACGGATCTTAATGTGGTGATAGGCTTGTGTGTGGGACATGACAGCTTGTTTTACAAATATTCCGACGCATACGTAACGACTCTGGTCACCAAAGACCGGGTGACAGGCAATAATCCTGCTGCCGCTCTTTATACAGCCAACTCGTATTATAAGAAGAAGTTCTTTAAGGACGAGAAATAGGAATGGTGATGCGGGATGGGATTTGATTCCCCATAGTTGCCAGCGACAGGTTCGTTACATGGAAATGGGGCTGTCTTTGAAAGTCATCGTGCAGGGGGATTGGCATGCCTCTTCGGTCTTGAGTTTACGCACTGAAGATCCGGGTCGTTCTGCTGCCCGGATCATGTTTCGATGAAGAGCTACTTGTCATTTAAGCTCGTAGAACTTTACCCAGTCAATCTCCATCATCACCGGGTAATCCTTGGGATCGGCCTTGCCTACCCAGCTCCCTTCTATCTGCATGTCGATGAGCAGGTAATAAGGAGTGCCGAAAGGATATTGTCCTTTCTTCTCGGTTTGAATCTTTGGATAGGTAAACGTCCGCTTCCCGTTGATGGCAAACACCAGACTGTCGGGTAGGATCTCCACGGAATAGATATTATAGTCATCGGGATCGATCTCGCCCGTGGCGCCATGCTGAGGGTTGTCCTCCTCTTTCAGAACGTATGTATAGTAGGAATGTACTGTCTGATAGGCGATGGTATCATGATTGAGTCTTTCCATGATATCGATCTCACCGCCGTCGGGCCATCTGCCTTCTTCGGGCAGCATCCATATTGCCGGCCATTCACCTTTGGCACCATGCAGTCGTGCTTTCACCTCCACCTTTCCATAGGTGAGTGTTTTCTTGCCTTTGGTGTATATTCCTCCGGTGATATAGCGTGCGGTATCTTCAGGTAGGATGCCTTCGTTCACCCTTCCATAGAGAATCATTTTTCCTTTTTTCGTGTCATATAGGCTCTCGTGATCGGACATGTGTCTGTTCCAGTCGGATGTGCCACGGGGAATCTTGCTCCAAGAGGTGGTATCCATCTTGGAACCCTTGAAGTTTTCTACCCATACCTTGCGGTATTGTTGCGCGTGTATGGTAAGTGAGATAGTCGTGAGGAATAATGCGGAGATAAGTCGTGACAGTTTCATATCTTTAATATTTATACTGGTTGCAAAGTTAATAAAATCATAGGAATGACTAGGGCAAGGAGAACATTTTATATTCATATATCGTTCCGGCATCGACTGGTGTGAAGGATACAAGAACGATATGGACAGAGAAAATAGTGTTGTTTCGTAATATACAAGTCTTGTACTGAAAAACATAAATCCGATTTGTCGGTTTTATCGTAATTTAGCCATTGGAAACACGAAAAATAATCTTTGTTTGACAATCCTTGCTTTAACCCTAAAATAAGAAAAGACATGGTGACATTAATGATACTGGAATTGGCCGTTGTCCTGGCTATGATCTTTATCGGTGCACGCGTGGGAGGCATCGGTCTGGGTATTTATGGTATGCTCGGCGTCTTTATTCTTGTCTATGTGTTTGGTCTTACTCCCGGCAGCGCCCCTATTGATGTGATGATGATCATCGTAGCTGTGATCTGTGCTTCGGCGGCGTTGCAGGCCACGGGTGGCTTGGATTATCTGGTCGGGGTAGCAGCCAAGTTCCTTAAACAACACCCCAGCCATATCACTTATTATGGTCCCCTCTGCACATGGTTTTTCTGTCTGCTGGCCGGAACGGCACACACTTCCTACTCTCTCCTCCCTATCATCAGCGAGATCGCTCAGGCCAACGGCACGCGTCCGGAGCGTCCCATGAGTCTGGCGACGATCTCTGCCTCGTTGGGCATCACGGGCAGTCCGGTGTCGGCGGCTACGGTAGCCATCATCTCAGACGAGTTGCTGGGACCGAAAGGCATAGAGCTGGGTACGGTGCTGCTGATCTGCATCCCTTCCAGTCTGATAGCCATTCTGGTGGCTGCTTTCATTGAGAACTTCGTGGGTCGGGAGCTTAAGGATGATCCTGAATACCAGCGTCGTGTGCGTGAGGGAATCATCAATCCTGAGGAGGATCGCCGGCGTGTAGAGGCGTTCGAGACTCATCCTGATCCCCGTGCACGCCGTTCGGTGTGGGTGTTTCTGCTGGGTGTGGCGCTGGTTGTACTGTTCGGCAGCATGCCGTCGTTACGTCCTGAGGGAGTGACGATGAGCGAGACCATCGAGATGCTGATGATGGCGGACGCTGTCTTTATTCTTCTTGTCGGTCGCGGCGATGTGAACAAAGTCACTTCAGGATCGGTATTTTCTGCCGGTATGAGTGCCGTGGTAGGTATCTTCGGCGTGGCCTGGATGGGGTCCACCTTCTATGTGGGCAACGAGACAATGATCAATAACGCCCTTTCTGGCATGGTGCAGTATGCGCCGTTCCTTTTTGCCATCGCCCTTTTCGTGATGAGCATCATGCTTTTCTCGCAAGCTGCTACGGTAATGACACTTTATCCGGTAGGTATCGCCCTCGGCATCTCTCCGCTGCTGCTGATCGCCATGTTCCCCGCAGTCAACGGCTATTTCTTTTTCCCCAACTATCCCACAGAGGTGGCGGCACTGGAGTTCGACCGCTCGGGCACCACACACGTGGGCAAGTATGTGATCAACCACTCTTTCCAGCTGCCCGGCTTTGTCACCACTATTGTGGCGGTGGCCCTGGCTTATGTCATAACGCTGTTCCTTTAAATCTCCGAAGGGATGCTGCAGAAAGAATGATGACTGATGTTAGCCTTGGGCGGCATCCACGGAGGAGCCGGCGGCCGGTAGCTGGAGATTTTTTCAAATGACTAATATTGTTAACTTATAATCTTTAAACACTATGAACAAGAAACTATTATCCATTCTTTTGCTCTTTGTCTTAGTGGCAAACGTGGTAGCCGCCAAGCCGCGTATCCGTATCATTGCCACCGGTGGCACCATCGCAGGTGTAGCTGCCAGTTCTACTAATTCGGCCTATACTGCCGGGCAGGTGGGTGTACAGACACTGATCGATGCTGTGCCACAGATCAAGGAGCTGGCCGATGTCAGTGGTGAGCAGTTCTGCAATATCGGTTCGCAGGATATGAACGATCAGGTATGGCTCGGGCTGGCCAAGCGCATCAACGCACTTCTCAATAACGAAGGTTATGATGGTGTGCTTGTCACTCACGGAACGGATACCATGGAAGAAACGGCTTATTTCCTCTCGCTGACGGTGCATAGCGATAAGCCGGTGATTCTCGTAGGTTCCATGCGACCTTCTACCGCTATTTCGGCCGACGGCCCTGCCAACTTGTATAATGGTGTGGCAGCTCTCGTCGATCCTGCCAGTAAGGGTCATGGCGTGATGGCATGTATGAACAACCAGCTCTTTGAGGCAAAGGCTCTTATTAAGACGCATACCACAGACTGTGCCACCTTTAAGGGCGGCATGTATGGAGAGGTAGGATATGTCTACAATGGCAAGGCCGTGTATCTCCATAATAGTGTGAGCAAGCAGGGATTGACCTCAGAGTTTAATGTCGACCAGCTTACCGAGTTGCCGAAGGTAGGTATTGTCTACGGATATGCCAATGCATCTCCTCTGCCTATGCAGGCATTTGTCGATGCGAAGTTTGACGGCATCGTCCTCGCAGGTGTGGGCGACGGCAACTTCTATAAGGATATGTTCGATGTGGCTGTAAAGGCACAGCAGCAGGGCATTCAGATCGTACGCTCCAGCCGTGTACCCACCGGTCCGACCAATCTCAATGGTGAGGTGGATGACAATAAATATCACTTTGTGGCGTCGATCAATCTGAATCCACAGAAGGCACGCGTGCTGCTGATGCTCGCTCTCACGAAGACTCGCGACTGGCAGCAGATTCAGAAATACTTTGAGGAATACTAAGAGGCTGTTTCCCGGTCAGGATACGGCAGTGTCCGGGCCAGGATCAACACGAGCCGACAGAACTTGAACCGATAACCATTAAACCTAAACAACTATGAAAAAGATATTGACCGCCACACTGATGGCCACAATGGCTCTTACCGCGTATGCACAAGGCCACAACCGAGGCATGGGCGGCCCTGACGGTGATTATAAGAGTCTGGCCCAACGGGTGTTTAAATTGGAAAAGAAGACAGATGCGATCAACATCTATTTTAATTATGCCAGCAGCTTCCAGGCCGCCGACAATGTCAACGGTGACAAATGGGGGACTTCTTTCAAGAACAAGCAGGCACGTATAGAGATCAAGGGCGACATCGGCAAGCATATCAGCTACCGTTTCCGTCACCGCCTGAATAAGGCTAATAACGCACAGAGTGAGGACAACTTCGCTAAGGCTACCGATATTCTGATGGTGGGCTATCAGTTTAACGACCACTTTGGTATCCAAGGCGGAAAAATGTGTCAGAACTGGGGAGGCTTTGAGTTTGATGAGAATCCGATGTATATCTATCAATACTCTGATTTTGTCGACTATATGGACAACTTCATGGCCGGTGTGAACGTGTCGTACAAGCCTTGCCCGTCGCAGGAGATCGCGTTGAACGTGACGAATGCCTATAACAATAAATTAAAGGATGAATATGGAGTAGGCACGCAGTCGCTCAGCGGTAAGAATCTTCGTACGATCGAGGCAGCCAACAATCCGCTGACCTATATTCTTCTTTGGCAGGGCAATGTGGCTAAAGGCCGTCTGGAATACCGCCTTTCGGCCGGTCTGCAGACGCTGGCAGAGCATGAGTATGGTCGTAAGATCATGACGGGCGTGAAACTTAATCTCCCGAATTATCAGCTGTATTTCGACTATATGGGCTCATGGGAAGGACTCGACCGTCTGGGTATCGCCTCTGAGGATGCGCGTGCAGCCGGGTTCCTTGCCACGGAAGGCAACGCGGCCAGTTATTTTAATGATGTCCACTACAACTCATTTGTAGCCAAGATGAACTGGCAGTTCGCACGGCAATGGAATCTGATGGTGAAGGGTATGTATGAGACGGTGAGCGTACCTTCTGTAGAGCAGTGGAAAGACTACCGCAAGTCGTATGCCTATATGGCGTCGATGGAATATTATCCAGTGAAGTCGGAGGACTTTCGTGTCTTTCTGGCATATGTGGGCCGTCACTACAATTTCAAGAAGACAGTCGGTCTTGATAGTTACAGCACCAACCGCATTGAGCTTGGCTTCATGTATCGTCTGAAGATATTGTAAATCGGGCAAAGCTACGATACACAATAGAATGGGTGTATCCGGAATATGACGGATAAGGGGTTAGTGAGGTGAGTCGCTGTGCGGCCCGACGGTCACTAACCCCTTATCTTATGTTCACTTGTCCGTGACAATTCTTTTCCTACAACCGTTATGCGGTTGTAGGATTATAAAATGTAGTTTATCACTTCTTTTTTGTCGCTTTGATGAAATAAGTGATCAGCAGGATATAGGCCACGAGTGAGCAGATCTCACTCAGAGGATTGGCCCACCATGAGTCGGCGATGGACAGCTCCACACCGGCAAACTTGAGGAGGGCGCTTACGACACCCATCAGTGCACCACCGGCGATGAATCCGCTGGCGATGAGCGTTCCCAGCTCACCACGCTCGGCGTTCTTAGCAGCGTCCTTCGTACGGGTGGTGACATACCACTGGATGGCACCGCCGACCACAAGAGGCACGTTGAGCTCCAAAGGAATGAACATGCCGAGGGCAACGGCTAGGGCTGGAATATGGAAGAGAGTGAGCACGATGGAGATGATGGCACCGATGCCGTAGAGCACCCAAGGTGCGCCCACGCCGCTCATCAGAGGATCGATGACGGCAGCCATGGCATTGGCTTGAGGAGCAGCGAGCTGACCGGAAGCGAAGCCGTAGGTCGAATTGAGCAGCATCATCACGCCACCTACTGTGGCGGCCGACACCAGCGTGCCGAGGAATTTCCAGGTCTCCTGCTTCTTCGGAGTGGTACCGAGCCAGTAACCGATCTTCAGGTCGGTGATGAACGCACCGGCCATTGACAGGGCGGTACATACAACGCCACCCATCATGAGGGCGGCCAGCATGCCCGACGCACCATGAAGACCTACGGCCACCATGACTACAGAGGCGAGGATGAGGGTCATCAGTGTCATGCCGCTCACGGGATTGCTGCCCACAATTGCGATGGCATTGGCGGCAACGGTGGTGAACAGGAAGGCGATGACGCCTACCAGGATGATGGCGACGAGTGTCTGCAGGATGTTGCCGCTGAAGACACCGAAATAGAAGAAGAGGCAGGTGATGATGATCACGGCCACCGTACCGAAGACAATGATCTTCATTGACAGGTCGCGCTGTGTGCGCGATACGTTGGCTTCCGCCTCATTGCCTTTCTTACCCAGTTCCTTGCCGGCGAGTCCTACGGCGCTCTTGATCACGCCCCAGCTGTTGATGATGCCGATGATACCGGCCATGGCGATGCCTCCGATACCGATAGAGCGGGCATAGTTGAGGAAGATGTCCTCAGGCGACATGTCGCCGACAGGAGTGGTGATAGATGGATTCCACATGGCCAGCACCTGGTCGTGGAAGAGCAGCGACATGCCGGGAACGATGAGCCACCATACAGCCAGTGAGCCGAAGGTGATATAGAGTGCGTATTTCAGACCAACAATGTAGCCCAGACCGAGGACGGCGGCGCCGGTGTTGACCTTGAAGACGAGCTTGGCATGGTCGGCCAGACTCTGTCCCAACCCGATGACACGCGATGTGAAGTTCTCGTTCCACCAGCCGAAAGTGGCTACGATGAAGTCGTATAGTCCGCCGACGAGTCCTGCGATAAGCAGTGGCTTGGCCTGATCGCCGCCCTTGGCACCGCTGACGAGCACTTGTGTCGTTGCCGTAGCTTCCGGGAAGGGATACTTACCGTGCATGTCGCTCACGAAATATTTGCGGAAGGGGATGAGGAACAGGATGCCCAGAATACCGCCGAGAGCTGAGGCCATGAAAATCTTCAGGAAAGAGGTGGTCATCTCAGGATACTTGACCTGCAGGATGTAGATGGCCGGCAAGGTGAAGATGGCACCGGCGACAACGGCTCCCGAGCAGGCACCGATCGACTGGATGATGACGTTCTCGCCCAGTGCCTTGGAGCGGTGGGCTGCTGTGCTCACACCGACGGCAATGATGGCGATGGGGATGGCGGCCTCAAACACCTGTCCTACCTTCAGTCCGAGATAGGCTGCCGCAGCCGAAAAGAGGATGGCCATGAGGATACCCCAGGTCACCGACCAGGCGTTCACCTCGGGATAGGCTTTGGTGGGTTGCATGATAGGCGTATACTGTTCGCCCGGTTGCAATTCCCTAAACGCGTTCTCTGGCAGCTGCACCGGTTGCTCGGCTGCCTCGTTGGTTAATTTTTTATCCATTGTCTAAGATTTTTGCGGGACAGAACAAGTTGTCCCATCATTTTTCATATATGTTTGCAAAATTAATAAAAATAAATAAGAGCGAAATCAAAAAGATAGTAAAAATGGGATAACTGGTAAAGATTGACGTCAATCTCTTGTCGTATCTGCTATTCTTTTTGTAATTTTGCAAGCATCGGCAGGTGCTGCGAAAGGATGCGGCAGACCGACAACATAATTACTAAAATAAATCTAAAATGAAACTAAAACAATGGATGAGCACAGTGCTGTTGTTGGCACTGGCTTTTGTCGGAGTCCATGCGACCGACACGTTTACCAACCCGGTTATTTTTTCGGATGTGCCCGACCCGGACGTGATCCGTGTGGGCAACGACTATTACATGGTGAGTACAACCATGCATTTGTCGCCCGGATGCCCGGTGATGAAATCGAAAGATCTTGTGCACTGGAAGATGATCGGCTATGTGTTCGACGAATTGCACGAGAGTGAGAAGAACGACCTGATTGGCGGTGATGTCTATGGCCGCGGGCAGTGGGCCGCTTGCATACGCTATCATAAGGGCGAGTATTATGTGTTCTTCGGTACCGGCGGACGGTCTTATCTTTATTCGGCAAAGGATCCGGCAGGTAAATGGCAGCTCCGTGCCACTCTGCCGCAATACATGCACGATGCCTCTCTGCTGTTCGATGATGACGGGCGGGTCTATCTGGCATCTGGTTCGAGCCATATCCGTATCATGGAGTTTAAGAAAGATTTGTCCGGTCTTGATCCTAATGGGTTGAATGTAGAGGTGATTCCCGGAGAGCCGGCAGGATTGTTGGAGGGAACGCATTTGTATAAGGTCAATGGCAAATATTACCTGTCACTCATCTGGTGGCCGCAGGGAGGCATCCGTACACAGCTTTGCTTCCGTTCCGACAGTATTGCCGGTCCTTACGAACGTAAGGTGATTCTTAGCGACGATCTCGGCTGGGCCGGTCATGGCGTGGCTCAGGGTGGCTTTGTCGATACGCCCGACGGCAAATGGTATGCCATGCTTTTCCAGGATCATGATGCCGTAGGCCGGGTACCTGTGCTGGTGCCTTGTCGCTGGACGGACGGCTGGCCTATGCTGGGCGATGACAATGGTAAGGTGCCGCACGAGATGGCAGTACCGGTGAAAGGTTATGAGAATGAGAAAACGGTCATCACCGTGAGCGATGACTTCAATGAGCCTCGCCTGTCGTTGGAGTGGCAGTGGAATCATAATCCGGACAATAGTCTGTGGTCACTCACTGAGCGTAAGGGATGGATGCGTCTGCGTACAGGTCAGCCGGTCGCCGACATCTTCGCGGCCCGCAATACGTTGTCACAGCGAACTATGGGCCCGAAGTGCAGCGGGGAGATAGCACTTGATCTGACACACATGAAGGAGGGGGATCATGCGGGCCTGTCTGCCTATTGCTCCGATCCTGGATGCCTGGAAGTGGTGAAGGAAAATGGAAAGAAATACCTGCTGATGACCGATCGTAGGGCAGAAAAAGCTCGCGTCGCCCTTAACGGCAACCGCGTCTATTTGCGGATGGATTGCGATTTCACCACTGATACAGCTTTGTTCTATTACAGCACCAATGGCAAGAAGTGGACGGCGCTCGGCACACCGTTCCACATGGTCTATACCTTGAAGCATTTCATGGGTAACCGTTTCGCCATTTTCAACTATGCAACGAAAGAGGCCGGTGGATATGTAGATGTGGATTATTTCCATTTCAGATAAAGGCTGACAGTTGGAAATAAGGCTTGAGAGGAAGCCGGGAAAAAGATTTTTTTCGTATCTTTGCCTTATATATTTTAGGGAGATATGAAAATTAGAAATGTGATATTGCCTTTCCTTCTGTCGTGCTGCGTATTTGTGACGGCTGCAGCACAGAAGGAGCGTACGGACACATTGCGTCCGTCGGTAAGTGTGCATCCCTTGTCCGGAAACGGTCAAGGGATGCAGTCGTTTGCAGTCAAGAAACGACCGCGTGTGGCAGTGGTGCTGTCAGGTGGCGGTGCGAAAGGCATGGCTCATATCGGTGTGTTGAAGGTGATAGAAAGAGCAGGAATTCCTGTTGATATCGTTACAGGAACATCCATGGGATCTATCGTTGGCGGACTCTATGCCTGTGGATGGAATGCCACGGAGCTTGACTCCATTGTCCGCAAACAGGATTGGAAATTCCTGCTTAGCGACCGTGCCGAATATCGTTCGCAGGATTTGGATGAACGGAAACGACAAAATACCTATATCCTCAGTAAGACGTTTACGTTGCAACGGCATTCCACCGAGAAAGGTGGTCTGATCGAAGGTAAGAACCTGATGAAACTCTTTCGTCACCTCACGGCAGGCTACACCGACTCCATGGATTTCAGCCGGCTGCCAATACCCTTTGCCTGTGTGTCGACGGACATTGTGGACAATACAGAGTACGACTGGCATAGCGGGCGATTGCCCGTGGCCATGCGTGCGTCGATGTCGATACCGGCAGTCTTCTCGCCTGTGAGGGTTGGCGATCATGTTCTCGTCGACGGAGGACTGCGCAATAATTATCCTGTGGACCTGGCCCGGCAGATGGGGGCCGACTATGTTATTGGTGCCACGGTGCAGGATCCTCCCCGGACTGCCAGTGACTTGACGACGAGTGGTAATATACTGCTTCAGATCGTTGATGTGAACTGTAAGAACAAATACGATGAGAACATGGCCAATACCGATGTGCTCGTGCGCGTGAATACGAAGGGATATACACCGGCGAGCTTCACTCCGGCCGCTATCGACACGTTGATACGGCGGGGCGAAGAGGGAGCGATGGCACACTGGGGCGAGCTTATGGCTCTGAAGATGCGGCTGGGCCTGCCGGTCGGCTATCGACCGGTACAGCGCCACGCGTCTGCTATGGCGCGCCACCCGGTCAATTATGTGGATTCAGTACAGTTGCAACGGCCTATCACAACGGTGCAAGGTTCTTTAGCAGTAAAGTTCGATACAGAAGAGATGGTGTCGCTGCAGCTCAATGGTATTTTGCGTCCAAAACATTCACCGACTAAAGTAGAGGCTACGTTGAGGCTCGGCAGGCGTGTGAGGGCTGACCTGCAGGTAAGTTGGATACCCCATCATGTCACGACGGTGTCGATGGGATATACATTCCTGCACAACGATGCTTATATCTATTCGGAAGGGGAGAAAGCACAGAGTCTGACCTATAATCAGCATCATGCGCAGTTGTCGTTGCTTGGCATCAATTTGCATAATTTTGCTGCCGATCTATTTGCATCGTGGGATTATTATCATTTCAATCAACTGCTTTCCTATTCCGAAGAGGAAATGGGAGATGACGGACTGCGTAGTGCCCACTTCTACAGCTATCATGCCCGTGTGCGTTATGACTCTCAGGGACCCGGCTTGTTTCCTACAAAAGGTGCGAGGTTCATGGCGGAATATGCGTATTTCACAGATAATCTGGTGGGTTACAACAGCCATGCCGGCTTCAGTGAGCTGACAGCTTATTGGCTTATGTCTTTTCCTCTTTCGCATCGGTTGACGCTGTGTCCTTTATTATACGGACGTATGCTTTTCGGCAAGGAGATTCCAATGATCCGTAGTAACTTTATCGGAGGTATGTGGATGGGCAACTATGTGAGTCAGCAGTTGCCATTCGATGGTTTCTATCATCTGGAGGCTGTCGATCGTCAGATTGTGGCGGCGCAACTGCGTCTGCAGCTGCAGCTGACGACGAACAACTATATCAATTGTTCCTTTACGGCAGGCCAGCAGGCCTATAGTCCGCGTGGACTCCTCAATCACAGGACAATGCTTGGAGGGCAGATGGGATATTTCTACCGTACGATTCTCGGACCGATCGGTGCTGTTGTTGGCTATTCGAATGTGACGAAGCAGGTAGGCGCTTATTTGCAGCTTGGATTCCAATTCTGACCAGGTCGGATGCTGTTATTATATTCTGATAAAAAGCAAGGCTGTCTCAATTTGGGTGATGAGACAGCCTTGCTTTTCTTATATTTCCAAATGATATTCTTATAAAATAAATCAGAACGAATAGGCGAAGCCGAGAGAGGTGTATTCCTTATACTGGAAGTAGCCGTGGCGGTCGTCGCGTACTACGCTGTCGTCGAAACGGGGATAGATATAGAATTTGCAGGATATCCAGCGGTTGAATTGGAAGTTCAACGTATTCTCCCATTCTATCTGCGTACGTTTATAGGTGGTATAGGCGAAAAGACGCGTCTGCCACTGTATGTTGTCCGAGAAGACCCACTTCAAGTCGACCGTCATCTGTGAACCGATGTCGTTCTTGGAGTGATGGCCCACTTTGATACCGTTACGTTCGGCCAGTGAAAGACGGTCGACATACTTGAGGTTGTAGGCGATAGGGGCCAGATGGACACTACCTTTCAGTTTGTGGTTGATCCAGTCGACGTTATAGTCCATACCAAGAGAGAGGTTGAACTCGAAAGGTGACATGAAATCACTGATCACTGGGCGCTGGTTTTGATCGTACATGCGTACGATCTGTGTTGAGGCCACCCCTTGTAGCGTGTAATACCATTTCTTTGAAGCCTGCAGTCCCAGTTTGCTGGTATAGCGTAACAGATCTTCAGAAGTCTTGACATTGTGAATTGTATCACCGTTGGTGGTCTGCAGACCGATTTTCACCTCCAGTTTGTTTTCCCATTTTAGTTTCTTTTTGTTGTTATAGTTGGCTTGCAGGGTGAGTCCGCCCATGAGTGAGTAGTTGCTCTCACCGCCCTGATACCAGTTACCCGACACATAGTTCTGCATGAACTGCAGATAGCCGTCTCCTGCGAAATCCCAAAAGTTGGGCTTCAGCACGATCATGTCGATGGGTAATGCTGTGGGCTCTTCGGGTGCCGGAGCTTCGAGGTTGGTCGGTAGTTGTTCGGTGACAGTTGTCGGTTTGATGACGGTGCCGGTCTTTTCTAATTGGGTTTGTGTACGTACTACCAACTCTGGGTGGGACAGATATACAGTCAGAAACTGTTGGTCGAGGGGCGAGAGGCGGTTACCGATGGTGAAAGCATCGTGTACGACGTCAGTATAGAAGGTGAAAGGCAGGAAAAGCTGTGCAATCTCCTCTTTGGGGATGAGCTGAGGTGCGGCTACGCTGTCGGAATAAAGTGAATCGCGGTAGCGTTGCAGGCGTTCTTCATATTGTCTGATGGTAGCGAGTGACCGTTCGCTGAGCTGTTGCCGTTGCCGGTTGGTCAGTCCACCATAACGGACTTGTGCCTGTAAGGAAATTACACACAGCAGGCTTACTATAATAAGGTATATCCGACGGGTATTCATCTCTTTGTATTTTGTGCTATTGGTTTGAGGGTATATATGGTTGCAAAGTTACACAAAATAATGTTTATTGAGATACAAAAATCTGAAAAACCAACCGCCCGGTCAATGATCCGGTTGATGGCGGCTTTGTGACAGGAATTTAGAAGGAGTGACCCTCCGGCAAAAGGTATAAACAACATTGCCGGGACAAGAAAGGAATAGCTGATAGAGGGATCTGATGAATGATATATATAATAAGGTTGTTTTTTTGATCGGCAGTCCTTATCGAGGTTTGGGGGATAAAAAGGCTCACCCGATAAATATTGGGGAGATTTGCTGCTCAGATGAAGTACAGGGATGAAAAGCAG
>HF988544.1 GCA_000431975.1 Prevotella sp. CAG:924
TTTGGCAATGTGGCAATTATTACGTAACTTTGCCAAAATCATTGATTCATGAATAACAAGGGATTCATATTCTTATTGGCGTTGGCCGTGCTTCTCGTTACAGGTTGCAAGGAGACACACAACAAGGGTATTGACCTGGCTTACCGGTTAGCTCCGACCGCTCCCGACAGTGCCCTGGCTATACTTGACAGCATAGACCACGCAAAGCTGGGCAAGACTGAAATGGCAAGGTATGCTTTGGTCTATACCATTGCACAGGACAAAAGTGGACTGGATGTCGACAACGATTCCTTGTTAAGGACTGCCTACACCTATTATAATAGTAGGGATGACGACTCTCTATATGCCAAGTGTGAGTACTACATGGGCAAATATTATATGCTCAACGACAGTACAGAGTTGGCACTGGACTGTTTGCAGAAGGCTGCCGATGTCTCTAAACAGCATGGGGACAAACACACGCAATGTATGGCATTGGAGAAATACTCTCGGGTGCTAAGGCAAACAAATCCACAAAAGGCTGTAGAAGTTGCAGAACTTGCCGAAAATATATATAAGACGCTGCCTGATGCATCTCTGTATAATATTGTCTATTATAAACTAAATGTAAGCGAGGAGCTTCTTTTTGCCGGCCAGGTTGCCCAGAGTAAAACTAAATGTAAGGAAGCCATGAATGTCGCTTATGCGTTGAAAGATTCTGATGTGCTTTCTAATGTTTACCAGGATATGGCCATCATTGTTAAGGAATGCAAGGATTTCAGAAAGGCCTTGCACTATTCTAAAGCTTCCTACAACACATGTTCATATTTCGACATCCCGAAAACCTTGAACCTTGCTACGGCTTATCTTGATGCAGACTCCTTGTCATCATGCAACAAATTACTGAATTCTATCCATACAGATAATGCGATGTATAAATACATTGCTTTCAACATTAG
>HF988545.1 GCA_000431975.1 Prevotella sp. CAG:924
CAAATGCCTTTTATGATTAGCATTTATCTCCTACCCGATTTTGGTGATGATGTAGAAGATGTCGTGCTGATTTTTTAAGTGTAATTTTGCATATTATTAAAAATAATGTAGTAACTTTGTAGTGAGACTAAAGACAAACCTTATAATGACTAAAAACATCTGGCTATCTATATCATTACTTATACTCTTTCTTAGCCATCTGCAGGTAAAGGCTGGGAATGGTGGAGGGTATAGAGTCTCTTTTCTAGGACTCAATCAGGGATTGCCTAATGATTTTGTAGATGATATCTACCAGGATAGCGAGGGGTTTCTTTGGTTATCGACCCGTGATGCCGGCTTGGCCCGCTATGATGGTTATTCCTTCCGTTATTTTGGAGTCGGTTTGTCTGTCGTGCAGCTTCGTAGCAACTCGTGCCGCAATGTGACAGAGGATCGCTGGCACCGCCTTTGGGTGGCTTTTGATGAAGGTGCGGAGGTGCTCGACCTTCATACACTTTTGCCTGTTCAGCCTAAAGGGGCAACAGACCGATTGGACAGACAGTTGCAACAATTATTCAAGGAAAATTGTGATCGTGTACAGGTGGATGGCCGCGGCTTTGTCTGGATCCTTACCCAGGTGCATCTTTATCGTTTGGGTTTTGACGGAGAGGGCAGAGTCAATGACATTCAGGGTATGAAGGTGACGGCTAATGCCGTCAGCGGCTGCCTGCGTGATGTGTATAAGGACGGCAGTGTATTAGTGTCCTTCAATCGAAGTTTTTATAGGGTGTCTTCATCCAAAGGCCGGCTTCATGCTGTCAGTCTGACTAAACGCTATCCTCAGCTGCTGGATCATTATGTTACGGATGTTGCTCTTTTCGAGGGAAAGCTATGGGTAGGCACGACAACCGGTCTTTATTGCAGCGACGGACGTATCTACACCTCACAGAGCGGATCAGCTTCCATCTGTCACGATTTCGTTAGTTCTCTGGCAGTGTCGCCTGATGGTAAGTTGTTGGTGGGCACATTGGGTGGTATGGCTATTATTCCCGGTCGCGGGCAGACGCCAGTGTGTTGGGACATCAACTCATCGGCGACTCCTTTGAGCAGCAACTTCATCAATTGTATCTATGTTCATCATGGTATGGTATGGGTGGGTACTGAGACGGGCGGTGTCATACAGCTGACGCCCCAGTTGCTTCGGTTAAGGAATTTTGTCCATACCGAATCTCCCTCTTCTCTTTCGCCTAACGCGGTGAATGCGATGTATGCAGAGAAGAACGGTACGTTGTGGGTAGGTACGGTAGAAGGAGGACTCAACCGCCGTGCGCCCGGAGAACAAGGATTCAGACATTATACCACACAGAACTCTGGATTGCCCTATAATTCTGTTTCTGTACTGGCTGCCGATACACATCAGCGTTTGTGGATCGGTACATGGGGCGGAGGTGTATGCTCGCTTGATATGCGTCATCCTGATCAGATCACGCGGTTGGCTGTGGATGCCGCTCATGCCGGTCTGCTGATGTTCACGGGGGCACTGATCTACGATCCTTATAATGACGGTTTGTGGATAGGAACAAACGATGGTGTCTACCTCTATTTATTCAAGAGCCGGCAGTTGGTGGAGCCTTTTAAAGGGTGCCGTAGCATACGAGGGTGTATCGGTACGGCAATCACCCCGGACAAGAAGTTGTGGATGGGCTGTATCGATGGAATGATCTGTGTCGATCTGAAGTCACGTCGCAGATCGGGACTTTTCACGGTGAAGCACTACACGACAAAGCTCGACCGGCCGGGGAGTGGTATCCATGAGAAGATCCTGTGCTTCTGTCTTGATAAGGATGGGACGCTATGGCTGGGAAGCTCCGGCTACGGATTGTATAAGAAAGTCCGCGACAAGGAGGGGAAGGACGCCTTTATTAATTATACTTGGCGTGACGGCCTTGCCAGTAATGTTGTCAGAGGCATTGCCCAGGATGCGTCTGGTAGTCTTTGGATTACGACCGATAATGGTCTGTCGGTGATGCAGCCTAAAGATGCGGTGTTCACCAATCTCAATACAGATGATGGCTTGGCATCGGTACAGTTCTATTTCAACAGCGCCTTGGTGTCTCCATCCGGCATGGTGTATCTCGGTTCGCTGCAAGGGCTGACGGCCATAGAGAGTACACATAAACAGCAAAGCCATTATTGGGGACGTCTTCGTTTCACAAGTCTCACTGTGGACAATGAGTTGGCATTGCCGTCGCAACGTTTCCTGGATAAGGATATCTCGGTGGCTGATAAGATTTATCTGCATGAGGGCGACCGCTCTTTTGTGATTGAATTCTCCTCATTGAACTATGGGCCCGAAAAGATGGGCACTTACAGTTATCGCATGACAGGCTATGAGGACGAATGGATAACCTTACCGCCGGGACAGAATAGTGTGCGCTACTCGACGTTGCCGCCGGGGTATTATCGTTTTGAAGTGCGTTATGTGCCTGGGCTGGCAGGGGATAAGGTGCAGACTGTTTCTATTGCTGTCGTTGTCCGTCCTTATTTCTGGAAGAGCTGGTGGTTCCTCTCGTTGCTGATCATTGCTGTCATCGTCCTTGTCGTTGTCATCTATCGGGCCCGTATCCGGAAGCACCATCAGCAGGAGGTGTTGAGGCTCTATCAGCCTATCGCCGACGCCCTTCGTGAGAGTCCGGATCCGTCCGTCCTGCAGACGCGTATTCAGAAGATCATCTCTAATCAGAAGCTTTTCAATGACAGCTCTGACCGTAAATCACAGGAGGTAAAGGAAAAATTGGAAGCTCACGAGCACCATTTCATGGATGAGTTGATGAAGGTGGTGGAAGCCCATTTCACCAATCCGGATTTCGGAGTGGAGCAGTTGTGCGAGGAGATGGGTATGAGCCGTAGTGCTCTCAGTAGGAAACTGAAAGAGGAGGTCGGAACATCGGCTCTGTAGTTCATCCGCAACTATCGTCTGGATATTGCCCGTCATCAGATTATGGAAGCAAAAGGCGATCTGAATATCTCTACCTTGGCCTATAATGTCGGATTTAATGACCCCAAATATTTCACTCGTTGCTTTAGCACGAGATATGGAGTAGCACCTTCACAGATGATGCAAAAAAGCAATGAACTTCAAGATTGGAGCAAGAAGTAACGCGGTTGCATAAGATGAATAAAATGCAGATAACTCAAGGCTGTCTTTTTACCTTTGTCGTATAAAGGCGTGATCGGTCTGTCGAAGATAATGATCTAGTCTTAAGGCTATAAATTGTTTAGGATTTTTCAGCCTCACCCGATAAATACAGGGGAGATATGCTGCTC
>HF988546.1 GCA_000431975.1 Prevotella sp. CAG:924
AGCCCTTATCCGGGCTCACCCGACAGACCTTTACAAATGATAAGCAAAAACGGCTTCCCGCAATCCTTTGAGGATGATATTTCCTGCAAGAAATAGCAATATATCAGTAAAAGCAGGTATCAATACCAATATTTATCACCAGAAGGAGGCTTCTTACCAATATTCTTTCTATATTTGCAATAGCTTTGACTGCCGACGGCTAGTCAACCGCTGAAATAAAAGGCTTTTGGTATATGGCAGAACACAATGAAGAAGGGAAATGGGGCGAGGAACAGGCTGCCCGTTATCTGAAAGAGAAGGGCTACATCATTCTGGAACGCAACTGGCGTAACGGACGCAGCCGGCGCGACATTGACATCATCTGCCGCACACCCGACCTCCGTACTGTCGTCTTTGTTGAGGTGAAGACACGCTCCAACCTTACCTTCGGCAGACCTGAGCAAGCCGTTGACCGCCGGAAAATGTTCTATCTGTTGACTGCCGCATCAGCCTACATACAGCAACGGCACATCGTGGAGCATCTCCGTTTTGACATCATCAGCATTGTAGGCCACCGCAACGCACCCCTGCCACCACAGATCCGCCATATAGAAGGCGCCTTCACACCCATGCAGGTATAGACGCCGGGCAACGACTCAGCCT
>HF988547.1 GCA_000431975.1 Prevotella sp. CAG:924
CATGCAGACCTAAAATTCTCCATTAACTTTGCATTCTCCCTCCTCAGGCCGACTTATCTCGGTCATACGCAGTGAGATACTGCCAAAAGTTTGGAGATAGGTATGAAATTATGTGTGGCGTTGTAATCAGGAAAGCTCCTCATCTTGAAAACGCGATTAAAATCATTCCCCATCTGAGGTTAAAACATATATAAGGAACCGAGCCTTGACATTGTTACACTACCTATGCCATTGTCAATCCCTTAATTCCGTATAATCCTCTTCCATGATTTCGATATCCAATTTATTATCATCCGTCAGTTCGATGTCTTTATTTGAACGGAACTCATGCCATATTGCTTTCAGTTCTGGGATGATTATATTGTACTCATCTATATTATATTCTCGTTTATATTGCAGGGCTTTGTCACACCAATATCGCATTATTCCAAGAAACTTGTTTATGTCGTCCGGATAGCTGTTTATGTCCAGCTGCCTTCTTATCTCTGCGACATCATTTTCCGCTTCATAGGAACAGCTGCTTCTAGGCTTAATGTATTTGTTAAAGTCATCGGTTGACATCGGCTCACAGTTTTTTAGATTCCTGTTTGCCCGTTTCATGCTATGGAACATAGATAGAGTCCTTTGTGCCACTCTATTTTCAAATACGAAATAAATGGTACCACACAAAGGCTTATCTCTGCCCAGTATCTCTTGGGTATGCGAAACCTTATCGGTCAATTTCGTCCCGGACAGATTTTTCACGTTTTCATATCCCATTCTGAGCTCCAGCAGCATAAGATAGGAATCCGAGAATCTGTTCTTGCCTAAGTGCTTTTTTATCCCTATGACCGCATCAACCGTTTCTTTTCTATCTCCGGCACGACATGCTTCCTTCTCATATTCGTCCATGTCGAGACATTCGATATGCTCATCAAAATATTTCTTGCCGTGGTAGTCTTTTTCCGAAACATCCTGCAGTTTCTTTCCGCATACAGGATACAATTTATGCTCCGTTATGATTCCGTTGTCATATATCAAAGCTTCCATATTGCTCTATTTTATGATAGGCCATGTTGAACGATTTGAATATCTCCTCGATATTTTGTCCCAGATCCTTATAGACATATTTAAAGCGTTGTTCCGATTCCTCTGCCAGATAGAAATGTGTCCTGTCCTCCACCTTCTCTTTCCTCGCAATGGCGTTTATCGCATCAACCATATTCGGATTATGGCTTGCCACCATGATCTTCGTTCCTGTCTCTTTGTTGAGCAGGACAAGCACATGGGCGAATTCGACGATCCATTGCGGATGCAGATGAGCCTCCGGCTCGTCGATCAGCAGCAAGGTCTTGTCATTCAGATATCCGTTTTCAAGAAGCCTCAATATATAGGAGAACGACTTAAATCCTGTAGCCGTCTTATCTAGTTTGATGTTGAGGCCGTCCTCACTGACGAAATGCAGTTCCTTTTGACCGAAGTCATCTTTCTCGACATCAACATGCCCGTTTATCAACTGTGTTATTCTCCTTGCTATCTTCTTATGGGTATCAATGCCGGTAAAATCCTTGTTCTCATCCAGCATCAGGGTCTTCAGGTCTTTCCAGAACACATTATCGTCTGAACCTTCTTCCGATACGGCCATGGGAGTATCAACGTAGATAGCCTTGGTAAGGTTATACAAACTACCGATACAGCCTTTCTGAAATAGTTTTACGCCATCCTCCTCAATATTTATATTGTTAGGATTCGTCTCGTCAATATCAAAATTTCTACGGGCAAGCATGAAGAAGTCATCCATAGAACGTTTCTTCTTATTCTCATAATAATTATTCTTAATACGTTCTATTTCATTTAATTCCGCGTCTTTAAAAGTATTCAGCACCTTGTCCGGATCATCTTCGCTCTTAATGCCTAAGAATACAAAAACTCTTTCTTTTTTAGTTGGTGAAGGCGAATTTATTAAGTATTTATGCAGAATATCGCAGAACCGTTCTATCACCTTATCCGCCGTCAGCTGTATTTTTTCTACATTCTCATGCTCATTCTCACTTTTCAGGCCACGTAGTATGGAAGATGCCTCTTTGAAAAACTGTGAGTTGCTGTTGTCAGCGTCTTTGTCTATGTCTCTTCTTGCAAAGTCGAGCCTGGTAAAGATCTCAAGGATCTGACCGACAAATCTCTCATAAATAAATCTGTCATACTCATTTGCTCCGTTAACGATATAATACAGCCATTTAGACAATGTGCTTTTTCCACATCCATTTATTCCGGAAAGCACAGTTATTCCGTCAATGGATATGGCAGCTTTTTTAATTGCGTGATAATCATTAAGCTTATAGATGTATTTGCTCATTGTTTTGCTGTTATAGATTTAAATTCACAAGAGATTTCTTCTTACTATTACAAAAGTAAGAATAAAATGAGATGTAGGCAATATTTTTAGCCGGAAAAAGACAAAGACATTTTAATCAAACAACAAACGTCAGATAATCTATCATAGACGCAGCTACCTCAGGAATTGCCGATAGATTCATTCTGCTTGATTCAACGGGGCGACATTCCTACGATTTCCTCTCCCCAGAGCATCACTTTCAACAACTGTACCATAGCTCACCTTTTATTTTGTGTGTCTTACCCGTTGCGCCTTTCTGTCCTCCCTGCGCATCTGGTAGGGAGATTCAGGCAGTTCAGGCAGCACATGGTCTATCTCATTGATTTGTCCCACCACTTTCAGCAACACGATAAATGTAGACAACGAGATATTACCGGCCGTCCCATTCTCAAATTTGTGAATGGTCGTCAGTCCGATGCCCGACTGTTCCGAGACATCCTTCTGGGTAAGGTTACAACGTATTCTGTATTCCTTAAACCGCTCACCCAGCAGCCTTACAAGCTCAGGAGTGGAATATTCATAAAAGTCTACCATGGCATCCGCATTTATATATCATTATAATGATAGTTATACCCGTTTTTGCCCGTTAACCATCACTATTGTGAAGTTTATGATGGCAAATATACATAATATTTTTAAGAATCCTATTATTCCCCGAAATATTTTTCATCATCAGATGAAGGAAGCCTTACCCTCCCACTCGTTCAAATAGGTAAGTCTGTGCATCACAAGGCCGGAATGTAGTGGTTGTAGGGACGCACCCCGGTGCGTCCACACATACCCCGGGTCTTCACATATATATGATTTAAGGTATAACGAAGACGTATGACATGTAAGAGAGGGGGTCAAAATTAAATTATGTATAATTAATTAAGTAAGTAACTTTTTAGCCTGAAAACTTGTTTTTATCAAAATAATGCCATATCTTTGCAATGAAAGCCAATATGCAATGTCCACAGATGGGCACAAAATCGCGAGACGCTTCGTAGACGGGCGGTAGACACCAATTCGGATGAGACATACCGAGGGCTTTGCCATCCTTTGCGAAGGTCTTATTATCTATTATTATGCAACAATGAGCAAGCTTCGTGAGAGTCTGAGGAATTATTTTGATAATACGCCGGAAGAAACCCTGAAACGCGACTTGGACGAATTGGAATACCTCAATAATATCGGCCCAGACGCGATAGAGTATGTAGAGACCATAAAGGGATATTTCGGCGGTGTATTGTTGTGCTCTGACTTTGAGACTCCGACCTATCAAGCAGAAAGAGAAATAAGCCCGGAACAAAAATATTATTTGGCAGCTTAATTTTATGGAAGAGGTAGCATTTAGCCTGAAAACATACAAGTTTTCAAAAGCGTCTTTGGATTTTAATATTCCTAATAATGCGAATTTGACAGTGTCTTTCAATCCTATCGGCACTTATTCGCAATCAACAGGTGTTTACCACTTGTGCTTTGATGTCCTCGTAGAGTGCAAGGAAACAAACTCAAATGTGATCAAAGTTACCTGTGAGGCGTCTTTCGAGTTTAACCAGTCGTTAAAATTAGAGGAAATACCTGTTTTCTTTTATCCGAACAGTTTGGCTATACTCTTCCCTTACGTAAGGGCATTCGTAAGTACGCTTTCGCTTCAGGCTAATGTCCGTCCTGTGATGTTGCCGACGATAAACCTTATGGGGCTTACTGAAACTCTGCGTAAAAACACTAGTGTTGTCGATTAAATCCATATATAATGACTGATATATATCAAACACTTGAAGATAAGGACAACGATGAAGAAATCGAGAGGCACGGCCCTTATTTTTGCAGTGTATATGAAATTGACGGCAGTCCCAAGAAAGGTTCAAAAGAGCCATGGCTCGGTGGAGGGTATTATTTTTGGGACACTCGCATAAATGACGCGCATTGGTGGGGAAGAACGGTCTATTGGCCATATTTTAAAGGGTATGTTATCTGCCACACCATGTATGACCAACATTCGCCGCTGCTTTTCGACATGGTAGGTAATATGTCGCATATAGACCGCTTTGAAGAATGTGCGCTGGATGTAAAAACGAAAACACAAAAACAAAGAGTTAGCGTGCCTTATGTCCTTGAAATATTGAAGCAGCATGCTGACTTTGGCTATAAAGCCGTAAGAGCTTGGCCCGCTCCTAAAATAGACCACATCAATCCCCAAATTGAAATGTTCTTTCCCGGCAATAGGACTGTAATAAGGAAACTAGAAAAAGTGCAAATATGCTTTTTCGACAAAACATTACTCTGCTATCCTTTCAGGATACAGGAAAAAAAGCCGTTCCCGAAGAACTTTACTATATGAAAAAACGCTAACTGCCCGATTGGACGGCCGGCGTTTTTTATTTATTCTATCTTTACTAACTTTATGCTTTGGCAAGCCTGACGATTTGGGCAAGTAAGATTCGGATATAATAAAGCCTCTATGATACTGTCTCAAAAGCCTGTCTGATAAACCGAA
>HF988548.1 GCA_000431975.1 Prevotella sp. CAG:924
CATTATGCTCAACGGCAAACGAGTATTATGCTCATCGGCTAACGAGCATTATGCTCCTTTTAGGGGACCACTTGTTGCCCTGGCTTTCCCTGCTCTATCTCAGACCTTTTTTCCTTATGAACTGGAACGGTAGACACCTTGCAGAAAGCCATCCTAATAAGGCAGACTGTTAAAGGTCGTGCTGTCTTCTCAGACTACTGTTCCTGACAAGCGGCACTTATGCCTGCACGTATAGTCCGAACGCACACGCATCACTTCATTCAGCCCTCCTCCGCCTCGCATTGAAATGAAGGATGGTAGTCGAAAGATCCATCAATAGAATGATAAAGATATGAAGGATAGCGGTCTGATGAAGCGATCCATAAAAACGACAGAAGATGAAGGATGACTAACTAATCATCCACCAATAAAAACGATAGGAAATAAAGGATGACAGTCTCACGAGCCATCAATAGAATGATGAACGATAGGAAATAAGGACAGCAATCTAATTGCCTTCAATAAAAACGATAGCTGATGAAGAATCTTGGTCCAACGAGCGATCAATAAGACGATTAACACAAGCAGTTGCGATCATTGGCCACCAGAAAGTCCTCATACCCTATGATGGGTGGGGCAATAACGTATGATGCCCGATTGGGTTCAGGACCCATCGGGCATCACAGTTTTTTTTTATGGATTTATGCGTCGTCCGTCTTCTTACGGCGTACGGTGCGCTTCTTTGTCTTCTTCTCCTCCACGGGAGCCTCAATGTGCACGCCTGCCAATTCAGGATCGATCAGGATACGTCCGCAATACTCGCAAACGATGACCTTCTTATGCATCTTGATATCCAGCTGACGCTGAGGCGGTATCTTGTTGAAGCAGCCACCGCAAGCATCACGCTGCACATACACGATACCCAGACCGTTGCGTGCGCCCTTGCGAATACGCTTGAAGCCGGCCAGCAGACGGGGCTCGATGGTAGCCTCAAGTTCCTTGGCCTCTTCCTTCAGGCGCTCCTCCTCCTCACGGGTCTCGGTCATGATCTCGTCCAGCTCGTTGCGTTTGTGAAGCAGGTCATCGCTACGGTCCGTGATCATTGCCTCGGTACGCTCCAACTCTTTCTGGCGCTCCTCAATCTTGGCGGCAGCTTCCTTGATCTTCTTGTTGCAAAGCTCAATCTCCAGTGTCTGGAACTCGATCTCCTTGCTCAGCGTGTCATACTCACGGTTGTTGCGCACGTCGTCAAGCTGCTGCTTGTAACGCTCCACGCTCTCCTGAGCCGTCTCGATCTCATTACGTTTCTGGGCCACGGCAGCCTGGAAGTCCTCGATCTCACCCTGGATCTTCTGCTTACGCGTATTCAGACCCTCGATCTCATCCTCCAGATCCTGCACCTCCAAAGGCAGCTCGCCACGGAGAGCACGCTTCTCGTCGATCTGCGAGAGTGTCTGCTGCAGCTTGTAGAGGTTCTTCAGCTTGGCCTCTACCGTCAGCTCTGTTCCTTCTTTCTTTGTTGTTGCCATAAATATCTTGTTTTATTTGGAAATTCAGATTATTCTTGTGATTCTGTGACTTTAGAAATAGCAGATGGGATTGGTGCACACCTCTGTGAGATGGCATGCCACACCGGGACAGTTCTGCTGGATGATGTCACGGAAGATCTCGTTGGTGTACTGCTCGCTCTGATAGTGTCCAATGACGGCGATCTGTATCTGCTGCTCGTGTCCGAAATACTGATGATAGTGCATCTCGCCGGTAATAAACGCATCGGCACCGGCGGCAAGGGCGTCATCAAGGAGGAAATCCCCGGCACCGCCACAGAGGGCCACGCGGCTGATCTCACGTCTCAGCAACTGATTGGCCATCACACATTCTACACCGAAAGCCTTCTTCAGCTGAAGGATGAAGTCGTCGGCAGCCAACGGCTGCTGCAACGTGCCGATGACTCCGTCGCCACCCTGCACGCCGTCCACTTCCTGCTGCTTGCCGAAGAACGAGAGGTCTTTCAGGCCGAGCTTCTCGGCCATCTTATAATTCACGCCACCGACAGCCACGTCCATGTTGGTGTGCATGCTGACAATGGCGATGTCGTGCCGGATGGCCTCCATCACCACACGCTGCACGTAATCCTCGCCGGTGATCCTCCGAAGCTTGCGGAAGATCAGCGGATGATGCGACACGATGAGGTTACAACCCAGCCTAATGGCTTCCTCGACGATGGCCTCCGTAACGTCAAGACACAATAAAGCCCCTGAGACCTCGCGCTCTGTTAATCCAAGCTGCACGCCGGCATTATCGAAGTCAGCCTGCAGGGACAGAGGCGCGAAACGTTCAAGGGCATTCACCACTTCTAATATTTTCACGCTAATAACGTATTTGGAGTGCAAAGGTAAGAAATTAAGTGTAATACCACAAACTTTTTACCCATTTTTTGCATCTTTAACACCGCTCATCCCTCCACTCTTCCCTTCCTTACCGGGCGGGCACCTATTCTCCCCGTACCGGCAGCCTCACCTGCCTCAGGCGGACATCTCGCTTATCAGCATGAGACGTACATACTACAAGGTTTGTGGGAAGTCACATTGTCCTTCCCACAAACCTTCATACCCGTGTCATTCCGTCCGTCAGCGGTTGTACACGACATACTCTTTTCTGTCAGGCCCGATGGCCGTGAACCTGATACTTTTCCAATGCCCGGGCATCACGCTGCGTACCTGGCGCAATCCCGTCTGCTCATAGTCGATGTCCAATCCTCCAAATCCCATGAGCACCGTCTGCAACACTCCTCCCGCACCCGTGACGAAATAGGGATTCGTGCCACCCTTGCACTCGGCTATCACGCCGAACGGCCGCAATTGATTAGGCTTGTAGGCATCCTGGAAGTAATACCACGCCATGTCCCGGTCGCCCATCCTCGCATACAACAAGGAGAATATGGCCTGCGTCATGGCCGGCGTGTCCTTCTCCGGCAGCTTTTTCCTGTAATAATCCAGATCGGCAAGAATGCGGTCATGGTCCGTGATCCGTTTGACGGGAAACGCCAGGAGGTTGACGTCACACTGCTTAATGTCCTGTCCCTGATAGGTGGCATGCTCCCTCGTCACGCCATCATCAAACCTCCAGAACTTCATCCTTGCGGCGACCTCTTCCCATCGGTCATAGGCCTCAACGCCCAATGCCTTCGCCGCCCGTGCGGCACACAGCAGATTCAGCTGTGCTATCCCGTTGGTGAAGGCGTCGTCGTCCACATTCTCGGCCCACTCGTCCGCAGCCACTACATTATTAATATGGTAACAGCTGTCCTTCCCCAGCGTCACCCTGCTCACCCAGTAGTCGGCCGTCTCCTTGATGATGGGATATCCTTCCTCCCTCAGCCACCGCTTATCCCCGGTGACGCAATAGTACTGCCAGGCCGCCACCCCTACACATCCTGTCACGCTGTGCTCGAATGGTCCCGTCATCGCCGTCACCGGAGTGTCCTCAAAACCACTCTCCGCACTTTCCCAAGGATACATCGCACCCTTGTAGCCATGCTCAAAGGCGTTCTTCCTGGCTGCCGGCAACCGCTCATAACGATAGTCGAGCATCGACTTTGCCAGTTCAGGATGCAGGAGCAGCAACGGCGGAAACATCCACGTGTCGGCATCCCAGAACACATGGCCGTTATAGCCCAGTCCCGACAGGCCCATGGGCGAGACGGACAATCCGCTTCCCTCGCGTAGGAAGGCATACAGGTGGTACATCATATTGTGTACATCCTGCTGCGACTGTGCGTCACCGTCTATGATGATGTCACTGCTCCACAGCCGGTCCCACTCTCTCCGATGGTCAGACAGCAGTCGGGCTGTCCCCTGCATCTGGCAATAGACGGTAAGCCGCTTCACCTCATTGATCGGATCAGGATGGTGGGCCGACGACATGGTAGCCCCTACGACAGCGAACGCATACCGCTCCCCTTTCTTCAATGGCAGCGAGAACGTGATATGCTGTGAGCCGTCCGCCTCGCCATGCCCCACCTCCGGACACGACCCGTTCGGGAAGAGGAATGTCGAGCAGGCCGCCATCTGCAGCCTGCCTGTCGGGCTCCTGCTCTCCGACGACTGCAGCCTCATCCGTGTGCGTCCCACCTCCAGAGACTCAAAACGCGGCTTATAGCCGGTGAATCCCGTCGGATTATCCTGACTGTTACGCACCGTCAGCGTCAGGTCTTTCTGCGCGACGATCTCTATGGTCTGCATGCCGCAGAAAGGCAACTGCCTGAGCGAGTATATGCGATACGTCACCCGTGCCTTGTCCGCAAAGACAAGATCTCCCTCCAGCACGGCGTTCCGCATGTCCAGCCGTTGCGTATATCGGGTGATGTTATCCATGCGTATCCGCTCGCCGTCAATCTCCAGCTCCGTATCGAGGAAATCAAATCCACAAAGGAAATTACTGACCTCCCCTCGCCCGAACTTGTCGTAACATCCGGCCAGGACCGTCGTCGACAACGTCATCGGCTCCGGAGAGGACACGAGTCCCAACATGCCGTTAGCGACCGTCTCACCATAATAATGGTGGGCATCTATCTTGTCCGCGGTTATGACCCAGGGATCCTGGGCACCGGCAAATCCGCAGATTAACATGCAAACGATCAATAGCCATGATCTTTTCATATAGGTTATGTTTTAGGGAAATGAGCTTCCGCTCTCTACACTTGCGGCCTGCTCTTAAGCGCAAAGTTAATCATTTCCCATCACAAAGCGCCTTATGGGCACGATATAATTATCATCTTCCTCCCTTCATACCCTCTCATCCCAATGGCACGTACCCATCCGGGCACCGGCATCCTATGAGAAGCCTGATCCGTAGCCTCTTCTCTCCGGTCATCCCCCTGTTCCGACAGAAGCCTTTCCGTCGGGCTTGGCGTGCATAAGGCCGCCCACTGCCTCCATCGTCCCCTTGCCCGTAAGCATTGCCCGGGGACAAGCGAAAAGGGCTGGCCACCGAATCGGTAAGCCAGCCCTATTTTATTCTCATGGTATTTCCGTTCACACCGGATGGTGACCGGTCCCGTCCCACGACGTACCTTCCGTCCTTAAGCGGCAGCGGTACGCAACTTGCTGCTCAGTGGCAGGACGAACAGGAGGCAGGCCAGGACACCGCAGCCCATCACCATGCCGGCTGTCACCGTCACGTTGCCGATACCCACCAAAGGACTGGAGAATGCGCCGGCGACAAAGCCTGACGCGCCAAAAATGGCGCTGGCGGCACCTGCATTGTCACGCTCGCTGTCGAGGGCGATCGCCGTCAATGGCGGCTGCATCAGTCCGAAGCTAAGCAGCGTGAATATATAGGCCAGCATCACGATCCACAACGGCATGCCCGAGCTCAGCAGCAGCGTCAGCACGATCGTTCCCGTCAGCATTCCCGCGCTACCTACGCGCAGGCAGTGGCTCTGGCTGTTGAAGCGTGTGGCTACGCCCGATCCGATGCCGATCATCAGGGCGTTCAGGCCGAAACAGAGGCTATAGCTCAGGGGCGACAGATGATACACCTGCTGCATGATGAACGGTGAAGAGGCGATGTAGGCAAAGAACATGAAGAAGCTTGCCATCTCGGCCATCACCGCGAGCGTGAAGCGTGAGTTACGGAACACGCGGAACAGGTTGAAATACACCTTGATGATGTTCTTCTTGATGCGATTGGCAGGCGAGAGGGTCTCGGGCAGGAACATGCTGCATGTCATGAGCACGAGTCCAATGGCAAGGATGACGGCGAACACGCCGACCCACGTCGTGACGCCTGCCATGATGCCACCGACCACCGGGGCACATACCGGCGCGATGCCGTTGATGCCGCCAAGCAATGCCATGAAGTTGGCAAGCTCTCGTCCCGTGTACATATCGGCCGACATGCTCTTGGCTATCACGATGCCGCCGGCACCGGCCAGTCCTTGCAACACGCGCATCGCGTTGAACATGAAGATGTCCTTAGAAAGTATGCAAAGCAATGAGGCCACGACAAAGAGCAGCATCGAGCCTACCAAGATGCGCTTGCGGCCGTACTTATCGGTAAGCGGACCGATAAACAGCTGACCGGCAGCCAAACCGATCATGCCCGTAGTGAGGCTCATGGAAGCCAGGGCAGGTGTCGTGTGGAAATAACTCGTCATCTCAGGGAGCACAGGAAGATAGAAATCCGTTACGAATGGGCCGAACGCCGTCAACATACCAAGCGTAGCGGGAAGAAATACTTTCATGTTTTGTTTCATTGTTATCCTCATTATCTAATTCATGTGCAAAGTTAATAAAAATGTAAGTAAGTCATAAGAATTAATTTATACTACGC
>HF988549.1 GCA_000431975.1 Prevotella sp. CAG:924
CTAATTTTACAGAAAGTTTTACCGGACAGCAATATAAAAAATCCTTAGATTATTTCAGCAATTTTTGAGCCTGTTTCAACATCTTTTCAGCCTGTTTCTCAGTTTCTTTCAATTCCTTGTTTTCTGAACCATTGGCTTTTCTCCGTGTTTTTTCCAGTTGGGCGGAAAGCTGCTGGATGTGTGATTCTACATCTTCTTTCTTTACATCGGATTTCTTTGACTTAGCCAACCATTCTTTCATACCCTGAGTCTTAAGAGAAAGGGTTGCAGTCTCAGCAGTCAGCTCAGTAGCCGCTTCCTCTGCCGGAGTGGCAAACGCGTGATGGAATCCTTTCACATCGTTCCAATGGCCACGCGTAAAATCGGGGAATGCGACAGGTGCACAACCATTATCCATGGAGAGAGCTCCCAGTTCTGCCAGTGAGCACCACTCTGCCAAGTCGTACACATCCATATCCAATGGCAGTCCATTCTGCAGACAATACACCAAACGGCTATCCATGATGAAGTCCATACCACCGTGTCCGCCTACCTCCTTGGCCATCTCACCGTATTTCTTCAGAATCGGATGCTGGTATTTGTCAACCAGTGCCTGCATTTCCTTTTCCGGAAGGAAAGAGTGAGAGCTCAGATTATCTACTTTCGGCTGTACACCGGAAGCCTTCATCTGATTTGCATCCACTGCATAACCCTCAATCGGATACTTGTTGGCGAAACCCTTTGTTCCCGTCAGCTGATATAAGCGGTTATAAGGCTGCGGATTCATCACATCGTGCTGGATCTCGATGACTTTTCCTTGGGCTGTACGAATAAGAGTTGTGGTATGATCACCATTGCGGAATTCTTCGCAAGGCTCGCCTGTCGCTTTTTCTACCAATGCCTTACCATGTACCGATTTGGTATCCATGGCTACCAAGGTCGTCATACGGTCACCTCTATGAATGTTGAGTGCCTGAGCCACAGGGCCAAGTCCGTGAGTAGCGTAAACATCGCCACGGTTCTCCATATTGTAACGCAAGCGCCAACCCAATTTGTCTTCTTTTCCGTTCTTCCAATAGTACGGCCAGAATTCATCCAGATTGTGAATATAAGCTCCCTGTGCGCGAAGTATCTCACCGAACACGCCATGTTGCGCCATGTTCAAAGTGTTCATTTCAAACCAGTCGTAGCAGCAGTTCTCCAGAATCATGCAGTGCTTGCGGGTAGTCTCTGACAGATTGATGAGCTCCCAGCACTGCTCCAGGTTCATGGCTGACGGCACTTCGATGGCTACGTTCTTTCCATGCTGCAGGGCATACTTAGCAATTGGGAAATGGTGATCCCAATCGGCTGCAATATACACCAAGTCGATGTCATTGCGTTCGCAGAGTGCTTTATAGCCTTCTGCGCCTGAATAGATAGCCGCTTCAGGCAGACAAGCCTTCTGCAGGTATTTCTGGCATCTTTCAGCACGGTCTTTTTCGTAATCACACAAAGCTACGATTTTGGTTCCGGCAATATGCGTGAAACGCTCTACAGCTCCGGGGCCACGCATACCCAGTCCCACAAATCCGACGCGGACTACTTTCATTTTAGGAACAGTCAGGCCGAGGGCGCATTTCTGTCCGGCAGGACGCTCGGGAGATTTAACGACAATAGTACCTTTATTCCATTCCCATTGGGTGGAAGGAGAAAGACTCTGTGCAAGCACGGGAGCTGGGGTACCAGTTAAAGTTAATGCGGTGCACGCACCTAAAATCAATTTTCCAAAATGTTTCATAGCTTTAGTGCTTTGAAGTTGGTTTTTACTGGGAGCAAAGATATAAAAAAAACATTATTATGCGAAAGTTTCTTCTATAAATTTAAAAATAGTAATAATGAATGCTTTAAAAGAAAGAGATTGAATTATATTGGAAGTAATCTCTAAACAAGTTATTTCCTTTTAACCAAATATACTCTATCAGATAAGTCAATAAATGATGGAGGTTCCATGACCGACAGCACTTAAAGATTATTTGATAAAAGGTCACTTGTGACAATTTAGTAATTTGGAAACACACGGACATTTCGACCGAGATATCCTTGCGCTTATTCAAAGACGTCTTTACGCTTAAATCAAAGCGCAAAGACGTCTTTTTAGATTACTTAACCGGCACGATTTCAAAGACTTCCGCTTTCCCCTCCAGGCGGACCTGGCAGACATTCTTGTTGGCTATTTCAATTCTTGCATAGGGCGAGTCGATCACCGTTTCAAACAGCACCTTGCCTTTCTTGTTCAGCTGTACACATTTTATCGGAGCAGCCAATTCGTTCAGCAATAAGATGTAAGCCTTGACATCTTTATTAACCCCAAAAGTCATGGCTTTCGTACTTTGGTAGGATGTGGCTAGGTTATTATCGAAAGCATAGACAGCCTTGCCCAACGTATCCGCCTCAAGCGTGAAGCCGAGGTTGTCCGGACGAAGCGGGTTCACATCGAACGAGCGGACGGAAGCATAGTTGGTCCGTTTGGAATCCAGTCGTTTCAGGCGGACATAGCGTGCCTTTTCCGGAGCCCCTTGCCAATGGATGACATATTGCTTGTTCAGTTCGCCGGTGAGTGCCTTCCAGGTCTTTCCATCTGTAGAACACTCTACCACAGCATGATCGAAATAATCCACATCGTCTTTGGAGTTTCTTCCCTGAAGGATGGAGATCTCCGTTACATCGCGCACATCGCGCAGGTCTACACCGATCCAGTCGTTCGGCTTCTGGGCTATTCCCGAAGTATAGAAAGTCGTAGAATCGTTGTCGAGCATCAGCTTGGTCTGTACGGTATGCGCACTATTGAAAGAGCCGATGCCCTTGTAATCGCTCGGCACCTTACCCGAGAGCTTCTTCAAGTATCCATGCGCCATGTCGTCCATCGCATTCTCATAGAATGGTTGGAGCTTCAATGTACCCGACTTATGCGCTTCGTAGTTTTTCCGGTCTTCCGGAGTCATGATGTTTTGTACATATTTGGTCCAGAACAGCGCATCGTCCTGCCCGGATCGGTAAATACGTGCCAGCTCGATGGCCTGTTTGCCACGTGTACCCAATTTGCCGAACTCAGTCAACCAAGGACGGAGCTCCTTGAGCAATGCCTTATTCTTGCAACCACTTTCCAGACGGGCGGGAGTATTTTCCACCTTCTTAAACTCTTCCTCAAGCGCGTTGGCAGCCGCATCGTCCCAGTCGGCAATACGGAAGGTCTTTGTTTCCCACGACTCATCCCTCCGATAGCCATTCTCGTTATCGCTGGAATGAATAGCGAAGGTACGGTACGCATCGGTGGCATCGGGCACCAGCTCAGCCAATCCCCGTTCCCAGTTGTCAATGGCATTGTAGTCGGCAATGTTCCAGGCATAATCGGCCACTCCATACAAGGCCAGCTTAGAGGCCTCACCGTGTTCCATCGGATTGCTGACCACACCACAAGTCTCATGGGCTGTCAGACTGGTATCCAGTCCGTAGACAGGTCCTTGAAGCAGGAAGTTACGGATGTAGTCGGTCACCGGATAGTTCCACCAGTAGTATGCCGGACGCTTGATACGTGAATTGATGAACTCAAGAGTCTCGGGAGTCATGTCACTGCATACCACATCGCCTGTCCAGAACACCTTGATATCAGGATTCAAATTCTTTCCATAAATGGCCAGACTACCTTTTTCTGTCGGGTTGGCCCAGAGTCCGGAATAGTCGGTCGGACATACCGTCAGTGGCGACACATCTCCTTTCACCTTCACAAATTCTTCGGTCAGACGGTTCAACAGTTCCGTTTGCTTCAACGGATTGGTACCTTCACCCGAAATGTCATCAAAGAAAATGGCAAAATGACGGACTCCCAGGTCATACATCCAGTTGAACTTGTTGATCAGGTTCTGATAATCTTCTTCGTTCCACTTAATGTCCTGTCCCGGATGAATGGCCCAGACGAAATCTACATAATTCCGGTTACAGGCCTCTACCAGTTCCTTGATGTGTTGCGCTTCTTTCTCCGGATAAGGCAGACGCCAGTTTGGGCAACTGTGGTAAGGATCGTCTTTAGGACCATATAAATAAGTATTCATCTTAAACTTACCATAAAAATCAATCAGTGACAGGCGCACATCATGTGACCAGGGAGTACCATAGAATCCTTCCACTACGCCACGGTTGGGCAGGTCCGGATAATCGTTGATCTCCACGCAGGGCAAAGCGCCTTGGGCGGAAATCGGACTCTCTGCCAGCTGCTTCAAGGTTTGGATACCGTAGAAAGCTCCTCGCGCATCGTATCCTATCAGGGTAATTTCCTTGGGACTGACGGTCAGAGAGTAAGCCCCGGACATCTCTTTCACCCCGGCCTTCCGGGCTGTCTTCGGTCCGAAATCAATGGTGAGCTTAATTCCCTTTTTGTTTATGGACAGGAAATCCAGATAAGCTGCAAATTTACCCTGCTTATCTTTCAGTTTGACACCTTGCGAGATGGGGCAGGCAGTGCCCTTGTCCACTTTCAACTGATGAGGCGTAGGATTGATGATAAGACCATGATGGTCTATCTTTTCTCCCGGCACAGCCCTCACATCCTGCTTCTCAGAACGTTGGGACGAGAGGTCGAATTCTGTTTCTTGTGCCGATAAGGGGCCGTACATGAAGGAGCACAGCAGTACGGCAGCCGCACATTTAGCATAATGATTCATTTTCATAATATTGGGGTTTTTAGTAAAGCCAAAGGTCCTGTATGATTCAAACTTTGAGTCAAAGATACGATTTGTTTTTGACTTCTGCAAGTTTTATATATGTATTTACCCATTTTGGTGTGTTTATCGTATGTATTGATAAAGCATATAAGATAATTTAACAGACTATCTACCCGGATTGCGATTATAAATCAGACAAGCCAATAAAACAATGCTTGAGGCCTAACGACTAATAGGGGTTAATGATCTATGTCCCGGTTATCTCCGGTAGAAACAAAAAAGCCACCGGACCAATACCAGTGGCTATCAGAAGAATAGTAAATGAGCTTATTTCTTGCACTTCTCGACAATAGGAAGCAGGGAGAGCATCTCACGGGCATACCGACGTCCCATCATACGATAGCCCTCGGCTGCGAAATGGAGATGATCCGGACCGGCCGGACAACCAGCAGAAGGGATGACGTGGGCCGTCGGAATCGTTGCCGGCAGATCATCGATGATCGCGTTCATCGCTGCACATTGCCCCTGTTGGTCAGCATTGACCACCTCGCCTGCAAGTAGAGGCACTTCCTCTGCCTTCAAATTCAAGGCTTTAAGCAGACGGTCGTAGACCAGCTTCACCTTGCGGGGCCAGTCCTTATCGCCCGTGTTCGACTCACCCTGATGAAGCAGGATACCACGAATAGTGCCCACCTTCTGCGCCTCACGGGCAAGGGTGACCAGACGGGTAAAAGGATCGCCGTCGTAGGGGGCCGCAAATTCCTTCATCCAGTCGGGCTGCTTCTCCAGATAGGTCTTGGTGCTGTCATTGTCATACAACTCAATCTTACAGCCTCCGACAGCTACAGCAATGACGCCCACCCGCACATTCTTGGGCAGAGCAGCCACCATCGTACGGCCGAAATAGTCGATCGGTGTCAGCCCCGTGTGATCGCGGATAAGAGGGGGAACAGCCGGATACCACTCGCCCATCACGCGTCCGCGCTCCGGAAAATCACAGGCTGCCATCATCTGGAAACGGGGATCTATATCCACCGAGTCCTGATGCTCCGGCTTGGCAACACCCTCCATATTACTTTGACCAAAACAAAGATAAATCTGGAAATCTTTTTTATTGCCTGCGTAAGTAGACAGACAGGCAAGGATGGTAAGACAAGATAAAATTAAACGTTTCATAGCTGAGTAATAAAAAAGGGTCCGCACAGTCTGTACAGACGTTACGGACCCTCCTTGACTTCTAAAATAAATAACTAATTCAAAAACTCAAGTGAATTTAATGCGGTGGAACAAGCCTTCCGCTTTCATCTTCAATTAGTCACCTGCGCGCCTTGCAGACCCTTCACATAGCCTTCATATTGAGGTTTACGCTGGTAACTCTCGTTCCATAGACCTACAGGCTCACCTGGACGCCAACCGGAATCGGCCGGTGAGTCGGTGATACACCACTGTGTAATGCCATAGCGCTGGGCAGCCGGTACATAACGGAAGTAAGAATTGATGATGTACGTATAGAACTCTGCCATCTTCTTCTGTTGTGCCACCGTCACCTGTGTGGTGGGAATACTTTGACCGTTGACATCATTGATACCCATATCCAATTCCGACACACGGATAAGCTTGCCCGATCTTGCAAGGATAGCAAACATCGAATCAACTGCCTGCTCCTGACGCTTCTGCGCGATAGAGTCGAGATTATAGCTGATGTGCATCTGCGTACCAATACCATCAATATGCGTCACACCGTCTGACTCCCACTGCTGGATCCAGTGCACCATACTTCTGGCCTTCATGTTGTTGTCCCATGTCGACTCTAAGTTGTAATCGTTAATGAAGAGCTTGAGTTGTGAGGGATTACCTCCATGAGCAGCAAAGCTCTTGCGGGCATCAGCGATGACATAGCGTACATAGTCCAAATCACCAAGATAATCCTGCCAGTAGAAGTTGTTGGCAGCATCTGTGGGATCGGTTGTTGCAGCATGCTGAAGATCATAGTATCCATCGCCGTCATTATCGCCACCGGAGATAGCCTCATTGATAGCATCCCAAGCTGTAACAGCACCATGTGTCGCTTCCATCATACCATCAATCCAGTTTGCCATGGCCATACTGAGCGTGTCTTTCTTCTCCTCCGGGGTCAACGGCTGTACATTAGGACTGGCATGTGACACCTTCAGCCACTTGATCTTGATGTCACCCTCGTATGTTCCCGGCTGGAACACCACAAAGCTGGTTTCAACCGGACAATTGTCAAACTCTATCGTTATCTCCTGCATCTGATCAGTGAAATACAGGGTCTTTTCCAACAGATTGCCCCAGTTGCCGAACTGAACATTGAGTTGTCCTGCGGTGGAGCCCTGCATGCAAACCGTCACTTTGTAGCTCTGCCCGATCTTTGTCGGAATACCGTCGGCCACGAAATACTGATACCACTCACCGGGATAATGGCTGACCATGCAGCCATCCTCAAATTCCGGAGTATATCCCATCACATAATAAGGGTAACTCGTGAATGTCGAATAATCAACATACCCATCCTGGATATCCTCAATATCGTCCGGATCGGTGCTGATGACACGGTCAGCTATCAAACCGTTCAGGTATCTCAGATTCTGCTGTGCGTGCCAGCCCAAACAGTGACCATACACATTTACGCCGGCATCCTGAGCAGCTGTTACAAACTCCTGCACCAGTGAGAAGTCCA
Source organism: Prevotella sp. CAG:924 (assembly GCA_000431975.1). Taxonomy (GTDB): domain Bacteria; phylum Bacteroidota; class Bacteroidia; order Bacteroidales; family Bacteroidaceae; genus Prevotella. Next base: position 7,381 of record HF988549.1, read on the forward strand.
TCGAGCCGTCATCTTTCACACACGACGCATACTTCATGGCATTGCCGGCTACCACCTCGTCAAAATTGGTGACAGCGAGACGGTAAGGAAGTGCCGCACTTGGGAAGTCGCTTGCCGTCACACCGCAACCCAGTTTGAAGTTAGGGTCGGTCGTACGATTCACATAAGTCTTCAGCGGATTATACTGATTCAGATATTCCAGTGAGTCCATACCCTCCGGCTTGTCGACGCTGAAACCGAGCACACTGTCATCGGCACAAGAGCCCAGCGACAGGGCAGCACCGCAGAAAAGGGCATAAGAAAGATATTTGATTGCTTTCATTTGTTTGTTTTTATGAGTTAGGAAGTTGGTGAACCGGCAACTCTTTACCGGCTCACCCGTCAATGATTACTTTGTAACCTCGAACGTCTCAAACTTGCTGCCACGGTCACGGGCGATAAGCTGCTCCTTGGTATGGATCTGCTTCGTCACAGCAGCACCACCGGCCGTTGGCTGATACTGATACGTCACGGTGTAGTCAAGCTTGATCAGGTCACGGTCCTTGTCACCCCAAGCCTTCTTGGCGCCATCTATTGTATAGGTACCGCTTCCGGTAGCTGTACAACCCGGAGTCTCTGTCGTCACCGTGCAGGTGTTGTCATCATGGAAGGAGAGAAGGAGCGTGCAGGAAAGTTGGGTGTCATTGCCGTCAATCTTCACCGTTGTAGTGATAGGATAAGCCACCTGTGTATAGCTTGTAGAAGAGAGGGTCATGACATCATAATTCTCCACATATTCATCTGTGCGCTCAACAGTAGAGGTCTGGCCATTGTCATTGATCTCATCCGTACCGCTGCAAAGCCAGTTACCGTCCCACCGATTGATATACTTCACTGCATAAAGCTGATAATTCTTGCTTTCAAGTACCGTATCAGCACCTTCCTGGCTGACGATCTTCACGGGAATCACATAGTGGGTTGTAAGCGACAGAGGATCATTAAAGAAAGCATCCGTATAGTCCACCTCTACACCACCGAGCACCTTGCCGCTCTCGATCGTTGCCGTAGTGGATGCCAGCTTATAGTATGAATCCGGCATCGGAGTGACTGCTGTACAGTCAGCGAACTTCAATCCGTCGCAAAGCGACGGGTCGACTGCCAGATTGACCGTCACATCGTGTCTTGTCTCATAGCCACCACCCCAAGCGACCATGATCCGTGACTTATGGGCATTGTCCCATGTCGTGTCATAAACGTCATCACCCATGACAAGCGTACGGATAGGGGTCTGTTGAGAGAAGTAAACACTTGATGTACCCGAATCAGGGAACTCAATATCATCGTTCTTACACGAAGTAATCAGGCAGAGGGATGCTGCCAGAAGAGGCAGCGCAATGTTCAGATGTTTCATCTTTTTATTTTTCATGTTTATGTAGTTAGTGAATTGAGTGAGTTAGTAAGTCATTTGTTATACAAACGATCACCGGATGAAGTAGTGGTAAGTATAAACTATCGTCCTACTAACTCACTAACTTACTAACTCACTAACTTATTATATTTACCAGTTTTTATTCTGTACCAGATTGTTGAACTTCAGCACCTCACCATAAGGAATCGGGCCGTAATTCTGGTAATCCTCATACTGACGGTTTTCCACATCTATTGTGGTGTACTTACCACCTGAGATGCTGCAACCTGTTGCAGTAGCCTTGAAATCGTTGCTCTGCCAACGGCGGAGATCCCAGAAGCGCTGACCTTCGAAGCAGAGTTCCAGACGACGCTCGTTGCGGATCAGCTCACGCATCTTGTCCTTGTCGTTCTTGATCGACTCGAGATAAGCATCACCGTTATCAGTACCGACACCGGCACGCTGACGGATGGCTTTGACCACATCATAAGCAGAATAGCCATGACTGCCCGTTCCTGTAGGACCCCAAGCCTCATTAGCTGCCTCGGCATAGTCGAGGAACATCTCTGTATAGCGGATACGAGCCTGATAGTGATTCTGTTTCGTTGTCGAGTTGGGATCGAGATTGACATCCTGACGGAGAAGTTTGCGCAGATAGTATCCCGTACGTGTCGACTGGCCTACAGTATTGTTGATCACATCCTTCTGAGAGTTATCGGAAGCTGTATAGTCTGCGGCAGTGTGGATTGTCGTGTTGTACACACCCACCTGACTTCCATCAACAACGATATACTTCTGCAGACGGGGATCACGGCCTACATAAGGATTAGAGGCATCGTAGCCTGAACGGGGATCAGAGATGGGATAGCCATTCTGCATAGGGAAGGCGTCCACGAGATTCTGTGTGGGGTTGACACGCCCTTTACCATACAGAGAAGGTGGGAAATTGTCGCTCTCGAGATTGTTGCTTGATAACTTGGAGCCTCTCCAAAGAATCTCTTTAGGAGCATTGCCGGACACCATATTCTCAATATCACTGGTATTGGTGTACCAGGTATTGCCGGTAGGATCAAGTCCTGCTATTCCGCCGATGCGGTCGAGCACCACAGCTGCATAGTCGGCCGCCTTGGCCCACGTAGTGGTATTGCTGGCATCATTGTAAGCTGGACTTGCAGCCAGCAGAGCGGCCTGCGCACGGATAGCCTCGGCAATACCACCGCTCATACGACCGAAGAACAGACTACCCATTGTACGGGTGTACTGGGCTGCTGTGGCACCCATGGCACGATACTGAGCAGGCACGTCAGCATCATTCGACACATCCTGATAAGTAGTAGGAAGAAGGGCCAGACAGCTGTCGATATCCGTATAGATGGCCTGCATGCACTCCTCAAAGGTGTTGCGTGGAAGATTGAACTCTGAGTCCTTGTCCTGCGGCTCATGGAGAATGGGCACACCAAGCAGCTGGCCGTCAGCTGAGAAACCGGCATGTGAGCGCAGCAGATAATACAAATACATGGCACGCAGACCGTATGCCTCGCCCTTCTCGCGGCAGAGGAACAGACGGGAAGCGACAGGATCCTCAGCCCAATTCACCTTATCGGCATGGGTCAGGAAAAGGTTGATGTACTGAATAGCGCCGTTGCAGCGATCCCATTGGGTTGTCGGGTCATTTTGTGACGACCACGTACCGGTAGCCATCTTACGGTAAGAATTGTCAGCATCATTGCTTACAGCATCATCGCTGGCTACATCGATGAAGGAGTAGCTGTCATTGGGAAGTCGGGTATATGCATTACCCAGCACGCCGTCGGCATAGTCAGAATTGTTGTACATATAGTCGAGGCCGAGATTGTTCTCTATGGCCGGGGTGAAGAGGTCGTCACACGATGTGGTGAGGACGCCGACAGCGGCCAGTGCTATAATGATCTTTTTCATTGTTCTTTTATTTTGTTAGTGAGTAGGATGGCAGTGAGTGAGCAAGCCGTCTGCTGACCGTAAGAAGCCGGTTGTCAAGCCCGGCCTGCCGACCCACTGATTGAAACTACATATCAAATTTCACACCGAGATTGTAAGAACGTGTCTGAGGCGCACTGCCTACATTCATCTCCATGTATTCACGCTCGCCGGCGATCGTCAGAAGACTTTGGCCCAGGAAGTAGACCGACATGCCCTTGATCACTGTATTGGAATTGAAGAGCGACTTGGGCAGATCATAAGTGAGCTGGACACGACCCAGATCAATACGGTCGGTAGAATAAGTCCAGTAATCACTCGTCTGGAAGTTATTACCGGCAGTGGTGGAAGTAGTCAGACGGGGATAAGTGGCTGTCTCCGCTGTCTCAGGAGTCCAACGGCCTCGAACGACCTCGCTGTACTTGCCGTCACCATAAACCCAGTAATAAGAGTTGTTCTTCACACCCATACCACCGAAATTGCCGGTAAGAAGGGCGAAGAGTGTAAATCCTTTCCACTTTGCCGTGAAATTGATACCAATGTTCCAAGGAGCGCTCCCACGGCCGAGTACCACAAAGTCCTTACTGTCGATCACGCCGTCCTTGTTCTGATCCACATATTTGATATCTCCGGGCTGCACTGTGCTGTACGACGATTTTGGAGAAGCGTCCACATCTGCCTGATCCTTGAAAAGGCCCAGACTCTGAAGGCCCCAAAGCGCATCACTGGGCTGACCTTCCGTACGCTGGTAGTCGTATTCCACCGCCTCGCTCACACGGGTGTTCTTGGTGGTGTAGTACATACCATTGACGCCTAACTGCAAGTCCACCTCTCCGAACTTCTTATGAAGATCGACGGCGAAGTCGAAACCTGTACGACGTACATTATTATAGTTGATATACGGCAGGAAGCTGGTCTTCGGCAGGAAGCTGGCCTCCGGCCTGTCGGTATCGAAATAACTGGGATAGAGGTTGCCGGCTGTCGTAAGCAGACCATTGGTGTTGGTGAGGAAATAGTTGGCCTGCAACTTCACCAGTCCTTTCCAAAGAGAAGCATCAAGACCGACTGTGAGCTCCTTACGTTTCACAAAGGTAAGATCATAGTTGGCGACACGCTTAGAATCAGAGGTCTGCATCGAATTACTGGTCTCAGACCAGCCCCACCATGTACCGGTAGCCGTGAAGACATCATCATACATATAGTAATCAGAAATGTCAATATCCTGATTCAGATTGGCTACAGAGGCATTGATCTTCAAGACATCGAGCCATCCCTTTGCACGCTCCATCCAAGGCTCGCGGTCGATACGCCAGGCCAGAGACAGTGAGGGCGAGAGAGCCTCACGATGTCCGGGGGCCAGCTTGGCTGAATGAACAGCAGCCATGGCGAAGTCGGCATAGTAGCGGCCACAATAGTCGTAGTTCAGATCCAGGCCGAGATTGGCATTGCTCGTACGGTGATAAGTACCGCTCACCCTCTGCTGGTAACCGTTAGCCAAAAGAATGGCACCAAAATGATGGGTCTTGGCAAAGGTGTGGTCATAACTGAACTGCCCACTGAAATAGATGGTCTGGGTAGTTGCCGAGCCACTTGCATTCAACGTACCGGTGGAAGAATCCTTACCATACGATGTGAGTCCGGAGATCATGTCCTGGCCATTATAATTGGTCCATGTTGCCTCATAAGTGGCATAGGTAGGATTCAACGAAGTAGTATATCCGTTGTTGTAATCAACAGCCATCATCGTACGGAACTTCAGTCCTTTAAGCAGTTTGTGGAGGTCGATATCCACACCCATATCAAACTGGAACTGACGTGAGGTGTACTTGTTGTAGCCGCCTGCATACATTCCGGCAAAAGGATTGGTCGGATTCTCTTGCGATCCTCCCAGCAGATACTTGCCGTCAATGATATTACCGCTTGCTGCAGCAAGGTTCAGCGAGTTTTTGTCCAACGGATCAATCATGTCGATAGGAATCAGCGGAGTGAGACGTTCCGGACGCAATGTGGCTGAGGAAGCCCAGAAATTGGAATTGTCACCACGGACATCATAGAACGTAGCCGAAGCATCAATCCAACCATTCACCTCATCGCTCAGATGGAAGTCCACATTACCACGGACGCTCAAACGGTTGGTATGGTTCTTTTTGCCTTCACCGAACTTGATAAGATCGCCTACATTATAAAAGTTCACATTCGTATAGAAGTGAGCAAAACGTCCGCCACCTTCAAACTCAGCAGTGGCATCATAGCGCTGATAACTTTTCTTGAGATAGTCGCTCGAGAAGAAATTGATATCAGGATACTTGTAAATATTCTGATGAGTCGATGTGTTATAGATCTGCTCGTCCGAATAGAAAGGATCCAGGCCATCGTTGGCACGAGCCTCGTTGTACAGTGTCATATACTCTGCCGCTCCCAAATATTTGGGATACGATTTCGGTGTGTAGACGGAAGCGTTACCGCGTACATGTATCTGCAAACCGTCGGTATGGCTGCGCTTGGTCGTGATGAGGACCGCTCCCTTGGCCGCACGACTGCCATAGAGAGCCACGGCTGAAGCCGATTTGAGCACCGTGATCTGAGAGATCTCAGTGGGAAGAATGTTATTGGCATCACGGGGCACACCATCGACAAGGACAAGGACACCATCCTGACCCCACACATTGCCAGTGTAACCACTGACGAAAGCAGACAGATTGTCCAGACTATATGTGGAATAGTCTTTCTGGATAAGATCTTCCATATCGACCACCGAGATACCACTCATCAGATCTTCTTTGGCTACCTGACGGAAGGGCAGATTCACTTTCATGGTATCCTGCAATGTATTGCCGAGAAGCTCCTGGTCGGGCGAAGTGACAGAAGCCTTCGTCTCCGGACCAGAGGGATTGGCCCATCCGGAAACATTGGCACCCAACAGCCCGGCCGTGATCATCATATATAGTTGATGTTTCATGATTATTTTTCTTGTTATCTTATTGGTTATAGGATATTCTGGACAGAACTAAGAATTCCTGGAGTTCCGGCAGGCTGCCCTGCCCGAACTCACTTTGGTCTTCTATTTACCATCCGGGATTCTGGTTGAATTCAGGATACAGATTGACATCGCTTAACTTCAGGGGCAGCCAGTAATGCTTCTCTGTAAAGTTGCGCTTCAGAATCTGCTTCTCACTCCATCCGGTCACTGCGTTCTGGGTAGGATCATCCGTATTCATATGGTCCTTATCCGCACGCATGAACTCCTGTGAGGTCTTGATGTTGTAAGGCTCCTTATCGAGCAAGAGCCAACGGCGAAGATCGTTGAAACGATGGCCCTCGAACGAAAGCTCTACAGCACGCTCGCGGCGGACCTCACCCATAAACTTCTCAAGATCGCCGGTATAGCTTGCAGCGACATCACTGACACCGGCACGCTCACGGATCTTATCAACAGCCTGAACAGCTGTAAGCGAACAGTTGGCCGACTTGCCCTGAGCGGAGCCGTAAGCCTCGGCTGCCGATTCGGCATACATCAGATAGATGTCTGACAGACGCATCCAGCTGACCTGCAAGGTGAACTGCGGTGACCAGCCCCAACCTTCATCATACTTGTTCTGATCGTCAGAGATAAATTTATAGTTAAGATAGCCCGTACGGGAGCCATTGGTCTCATCACGCAGAGGGCCATTGCTGTACAGCTCGGCATAGCGGTAATGCTCTTCTGAGGCATTAGGAATAGTTCCAGCAACCAGCTTACATCCGTCATATCTGATATCATGATAGAAACGGGGATCACGACCCTTCCAAGGATGGGTAGGATCAAAACCGGAATTAGGATCATCCAGGGGTAGGCCATTGGCCATACCATAATAGTTGACATAATTGGCAGTCGGGAAAAGACCTACACCGTTATCAGTAAGATAATAGGTAGCAAACTGCTTACTTACACCAAAGGTAGAGCAGTTCCAACCGCTATGTCCATAACAGGGGTTGCGGAAGATGGCCTCGGTGGAACCGGGCATCAAGCCATTCTTACCATAGGTGTAGAAGATGTCGCTATAATGATCGAAATCGACCAGTGCATACTGCGTCTGACCTGACTCGACAAGCGTGAGCAGCTCACCAAAAGCTTTTGCTGCTTTAGCGCAATAGTCTTTATTATATTCCTTCACACCCTGCGACTCATAGTTCATCAGCGGTGAGCCGGCCCAGAGATAGTTCTTGCCAAGATAGCCCAGTGCCATGATCTTATTGATACGCAGCTGATTCTTGCCTAAAGTAGCGCGACCGGCGGTCGTGTTATCCCAGTCGATAGGCAACAGATCGGCTGCATGACGGAAGTCACGGGCGATACTGTCGGCTACTGCCTGATAGTGAGGACGCGGCAGACGGAACTGACCATCGGCCGGAAGCACCTCATTGATATAAGGCAGACCGCCGAAATACTGGATTAACTCGAAGTGGAACCAACCGCGGAAGAAATAGAGCTGTCCCTCAATAAGATTGCGCTCCTCAGAGGTAGCGTTGATGAACTTGCCCTCGCGCAGCGCCTGAATACCCATATTAGCCTTACGGATACCATACCATGCCAAAGGCCAAAGAGACTTGGCAAAACGGTCATCACTTGAAGCTACGCTATTATTTCTATCCATAAAACCCGACTGCCAGCCATCATGCTCTGACTGCCAGCCCCAGAAGTCACCTTGGTCTATTTTGTAGCCCATCATATAGTCGATACCAGAACTGATGATCTCATCCTCACCCCAGTTCCACGAGTTGTTCCAATAACCACGTGCGAAATCAGGTATGCAATAGTAGAGCTCCTCGGTGAAACCCTGAAAATTAGTAAAATTCTTATAAGCGTCATCTGCTGCAATATCCGACTCCGGAGCCTTGTCCAGATAGTCAGTGCAGGAAGTCATACCACAAAGGGATGCTCCTCCCAACATGCAACCGAAAACGATACTGCGAATAAATGATTTCATATCTTTTTAGTTTTTATTTTAGAGATGGAAACGAATACCAAGGCTAATACGCTTCATAGTAGGATAAGCGCCCTGCGTTGCCAGACCGGTACCGGCGAAGTTAGACTCACGGTCGTCAGGCATACGCGTCCAAACCCAAAGGTTGTTACCGCTCAGATATACCTTAAAATCAGAAAGTCCGATTCTCTTCACCCAACCATCTGTAAATGTATAGCCAAGCTCAATATTCTTCAGACGAATGTAGGAAGCGTCATAGTGGTAGCGAGTGCACTGGAAATAATTTCCGTTAGGTGTGCTCAGCCAACGGGGCATAGACGTGTCGGCGTTCATATTTTCGAGTGTCCAATAAGTACCCTGCTGGTACACATTATCCATCTTATAAGCGCCGTCAAGCGACTCAAACGCAGCCCAACGTTCCACATTGTTCACACCATAGAACTGAACATACATGCTGAAGCCCTTATAGTCGAAGCCGACAGTGGCATTGTAAGTGTTCTCCGGATTACCGGTATAGCCGTAAGGTGCGCTATCATTACTGTCAATAATACCGTCACCGTTGTAGTCGACACAGATATACTGACCGGGCAACTTCTGATTGTCATTGGTATCGTGCTGGGTCATACCGATCACCTCATCCCAAGTATTGGCAAAACCATTGTCGATAAAGGAGTGGTCCTGACCGATGGCAAAGCCTTCTGTCTTCTGATAGCCAGGCTCCAGCTCCGGATCGTCATACTGTGTCACCTTATTGACGGCATGGGTCATATTGAAATTACCCCATACACGCATCTGATTGGCAAACACCTTATTGACACGAAGCTCCAACTCGTATCCATGAGTGGACACCTTACCAAAGTTGGCCGTAGGAGCAGTACCGCCGAAATAAGAAGGCACGGAACGTGATCCACCGTCAATCAGAATGTCGGAGCGGTTCTCCTTAAAGATATCCACACTACCTGCGAGAAGACCACCAAGGAATGAATAGTCAAAACCAAGATTCTGCTTTACGGCTTTCTCCCAGTGGATATCGGGGTTGCCGATAGAGGACTCACGATAGAACGTATAAGGGCTGTCTTCACAATTGGGACCCAACGCGGCCACACCGCCATAAGCCCACTGTGTGGCATACAACCAACGAGAACCATAAGGATTGTCATCACCGATCTCACCGTATGAATAACGGATCTTCAACATATCCCAGAATTTCTTCAAAGGCTGGAAGAACTTCTCCTCACTGACCATCCAGCCAAGAGCACCTGAATTGAAGAAAGCAAAGCGATTTTTGGGGCCGAATTTCTCAGAGCCGTTGTAAGCTCCATTGTACTCCAAGAAGTAACGGCTGGCATAGTTATATGTTGTACGGAAAGCCCAGTCCTCACGATAATGGGTAAACTCACTTCCGGTAGCCTGTTCAGTACGGTTGAATACTCCCATGGCCGTTACCTCATGGTCACCGAACTTACCACTCCAGTTAAGCTGACCCTGATAGAACAAGTTGCGCTGGGTGGCATTATCGTCCATCTCACCGGCTGCTGTTGTCCAAAGGATACCGGCCTGATAATCGAAATTATTGTTAGAATTGAGCTGTTGCTGATACTGAGCTATACCCGTCTCAGGATCAATCCACTTGAACTGTGCGCCATGGTTAGCGTCATTAATACCACGTTTGCTCTCCACGAAGGTATTGTCCCAAGATACTGTTGCATTGAATGACAGACCTTTAAGGATAAAGCTCAGATCCTGCTGCAGGGTAAAGTCAGTGAAAATACGGGTTGTAGTGTTTTCATTTATGCCGGCGAGTGCCAGATTAGTCACAGAGTTGGGCGCTCCCTGAGAGTTGGCAGGGTAATATCCCCAAGTACCATCACTATAACGGGGAAGGAACACATCTGGTGGAGTACTGTAAGCTGCCTGCCAAAGCTGTGACTCTGCATAAGAACCGCTTGCCACATCCCAAGCGCCCTGCTTTACACCATGTGAACCGGCTAGGTTCACCTTTAACAAAGTAGTCTTCGTCAACTGGAAATCAAGGTTAGAACGGACATTCACACGATTATACCCGTAACCGGCCTGATAACCGCGATCATTATCCCACTTGCGGAAGAGGTCTCCCTCATGCTCAAAGTCAATGGCAGCATAGTACTTCACAAAACGAGTACCACCCGATGCATTCACATTAGCATTATATGACATCACATAGTCGCTGAACAACTCCTTCACCCAGTCAACGTTCGGATAGCGCTCAGCCTCTTCCAGATTGGCAGGATGAGCATATTTGTCAATCACAGCCATAGGTGTGATGTCGCCCCAAGAAGCAGGACTCAGACCCAACTCATTCTCAATAGCCTGATTGCGCAAATAAAGAGCACTCGGGGAATCGTAAAGACTGGGAAGCTTAGAAGCATACTTCACGGTAGCCTGTCCGTTCACCTCAATCTGAGCCGGACCTTCCTTACCACGCTTTGTCGTAATAAGGATAACACCATTGGCACCGCGCACACCATAAACAGCGGTAGCAGATGCATCTTTCAGTACGGAAATCGACTCTACGGAACTGATATCCACCGAACTCATCGGACGCTCAATACCATCGACAAGAACCAAAGGATCGCTGTTGTTCCAAGAGCTGACACCACGAATGATAATATGGGGCTCCTCATTACCAGGATCTCCTGAAGAAGATGTGGTCACAACACCGGGGAGGTTACCGGTCAGGGCTGCTCCCACACTCGACACACCACCGGTACGACGCAGTGTCTCTCCCGTGGTCTGCGTGATAGCACCTACCACAGAGGCCTTCTTCTGCTGGCCATAACCCACAACGACTACCTCCTGCATAGCCTGGGCATCATCCTCAAGGGTGATCTTCAAGGTATGACGGGAAGTCGCCTTCACCTCTTGAGGTTTCATACCTACAAAAGAGATCGTAATAGATGTTCCCTCTGCGGGAACCGTGAGCACAAAGTTTCCATCAAGATCGGAAACTGTACCCACCGACTTGTTGTTTGTCACCACGACGGATGCACCGATAACGGGTTGACCGGTGCCGTCGATTACATTGCCGTGTACGGTAACGCCTTCCTGAGCCAGCATTGGAATACTGCTGAGCATCATCACGAACATCAAGCAAGTGACACGAGCATAATGTAGAAACTGTTCGTTCATGTTTTAGAAGATTTTTAGTCGATTTTTCGGGGACAAAAATACAATTATCCCTTCAAATGCTGAAGTTATTATGTTACATTATCTTTTATCAGTGTTACATGTTGGTTACACAAGGTTCCAAGGGTAGCTATACGATACAATAGCTATTAGATATAATGGAAAAGAGATAGAGTCCCCCCTCCCCACCCTCATTGGAAACACATTACTATCCAATGGCCGAGGCGGGGGTACCCTCATCAACGCTTTTGAACAAACTTGAGATTACAGCTGAATATCGTTAGCTGTCGTGGCATAGAGACCGATTAGCGAACCGGTAAAACCACCGGCCACATCGGTAGAGAGAATGTCGCCGCTCACTGTGCCACCCAGTGTCTGCCATGTAGAAGTCTGATCCTTCTTGCTCTCTGACATCTTATACTGGAACTGATACTTATCACCGTTGGCTGTTACCTGCAGATCGACGGCTCCCTTCTTGGGCAGCTCTGTCTGAGCCACTACCGAGCACTTGCCTTTCTCCGTACGTGCCAGAAGAAGTACACGATGTCCGTCCTTCATGGTCTGACCAAATACATAGTTGAAGTTCTCACTCTGATAGCAGGTCATACCCTGAAGTTCTTTATCCGTCTTCGGCAGTGAGCTCAATGTGACGCTGGCGGTGAACGCACGATGCTGCTGACGATAGAACAAGGTAGAGGTCGGCTTCACCTCATGAAGATTGGTAGCCATCGGCGAGAGGCTGAGCACACCCTTGCCCGATTTGGCAAACGCTGTCACGGGACCACGTACGCCGACCCAACGCATATCAAATGTTGTAGCCTTGAAATCATCCGTGAATGTGAAGTTACCATTGGGCATGGGCTGTCCTTTCACATCCGAGGTCTGATTTGCCACGCCTTTGATGTCGGCCACTTTGATCGTCGGCTCCAGGGGAACGAGTCCATTATTAAAGATGGGGAACGTACCGCTCCAGTCTACCGACAGCATAAATGTCTCACGACCCGTGTTGACACGGCCAGCCTCGTTAGGACGTACACCGAGGAACACAGCATAATACTGTCCGTCGGGAGTGTCGACAAGATCAGCATGTCCGGCCCAGTCCACCTTGTTGGGACGATTCGGACGAAGGTCACGCTGTGTAAGGATAGGATTGGATGGTGCAGGAGTATAAGGACCCTTCACATTGTCGGCAACAAATACCACCTCACTGTGATTGCCGCCCGTGCCGCCTTCCGCACACATCAGATAGTAACGGCCGTCCTTCTTATAGATATGGGGACCTTCGATCCAGATGGGATGCTTAGTGATGTCCACACCGCCATCAACAATCACACGGTCGGTTCCGGGAACGATCTTATCGGTAGCCAGATCATAATCCCAGATCTTGATGCAGCGATGACCTTCATAGAGTGGATGCTCTGGTGCGTCATTGTGCACGATGTAGGCCTTTCCGTCCTCATCGAAGAAAAGACTAGGATCGATGCCATCAAAATTCAACTTGATGGGATCGCTCCATCCCTTCATGGGGTCTTTTGTCTTCACTACGATATTTCCAAAGCCACCGGCAAACTCCGTAGTGATCATGTAGAATGTGTCATTCGCCTTGCAATAGCGGATCGTCGGAGCATAAATACCCGCACTAATACCGCAGTCCCAGACTTTCAACTGGCTCTCGCGGTCGAGAACATGACCGATCTGCTCCCAGTTGCGCAGGTCGGTGCTATGGAAGATAGGTACGCCCGGGAACATTGCAAAAGAAGAATTGACCAGATAATAGTCGTTGCCCTTTCGGCAAATACTCGGGTCGGGATAGCATCCCTGAAGGATAGGGCTGTAGACCTCTCCCTCTTTCAGCGGATGCTGCTGATAAACAGCATCTTGTCCCTGATAGACAAAATGCGAGAACACTGCTGCTTTGCCGGATGATCCGGTCTTAGCCTCTGTCCCGGCAAGGGCTGACTGGGAAAGACCGAGGGTCAAGGCCAGACAAAGCCCATAATGCCGGGTGATGGTTGTTAGTAAATTCATATTTAAGTATAATTATAGAATAATATTTATTCGCTCTTGGCTGTCTTGATATTGCCGTCAGCATCGACCTCCAGTTCCAGCACCTTCACGCTGCGCAGATGGGTGACTCCCTTCGACGGCACACAATCGTGATGGAAGAGATACCAATGTCCGTCAATCACCACAATACTATGATGGGTGGTCCAACCTTCCACCGGTTCGAGGATCACGCCTTTATATGTGAAAGGTCCATAAGGATTATCACCTACGGCATAGCAAAGAAGATGACTGTCACCCGTAGAATAAGAGAAATAGTATTTGCCATTCCACTTATGCATCCACGATGCCTCGAAAAAGCGGTGGGGATCGTCAGCCTTCAAAGGCTCACCCTGGCCGTCAACAATCACGACAGGACGGGGGGCTTCTGCAAACTGAAGCACATCATCAGTCATTCTAACCACACGCGAAGGCAGAGCCGGCTCCTCACCCTGAGGCAGCACCTCCGTGCCCAATGCCTTGTTGTCCTTATAGCGCTGGAGCTGTCCTCCCCAAAGACCACCGAAATAAAGATACACCTCACCGTCATCATCCTTAAAGACGCATGGATCAACGGAATAAGAGCCACGGATAGGATCGGCCTGCGGAACAAAGGGACCTTCGGGACTGTCAGCGACAGCCACACCCAGATGGAACACATCATTAAGATCCTTGGCACAATAGATAAGGTAATACTTACCATTCTTCTCAACAACATCATTGTCCCACATCTGACGGCCCACCCAGGCCACATCATCTTGGTCGAGGATTTTACCGCAATCTACAGCTTCCTGCTGATCGATGTTGTCGAGACGAAGCACATGATAATCGCGCATCTCAAAATGACCTCCATCGTCATCGAAAGCCGCTCCGCTATCCCAGTCATGCGAGGGATAGATATAGACCTTACCGTTAAACACATTGGCAGATGGGTCTGCCATATAATCCTTTGGGAACAAATATCTTGCTTTCATTGTTGTTTATTATTTTAAGAGATGTACAATATTATCTAAAGAGATTTTACTTAAAGAGTTTTACGATTTCCTTCACCACTGGCTTCACCTCGTTGTTGCGGTCGATGAGCAGTGGATAGTTGGTTCTGCCAGGGATAGGCCAGTCATTCAACCAAGAGTGACCATCATTGACACCCCAGAAGGTAACACGACTGATGACATCCTTGTGACGCTCTACAATCTTAAAGAGATCGAGATAACGCTGGTTGAAGAGTTTCTGCGCCTTCTTGTCAAGTCCCTTCACGTATGGATTGTACTTCTTCTGAAGTTCAAACTTCTGGCTGATTTCCGCTCCGCCGAATCCTTCCGGATTAGGAAGCATGTTCATATCCAACTCCGTCAGCATCACCTTCACGCCTTCACCAGCAAAAGCCTCGATGCTCTTCTCATACTCAGCATAGTCAGGATAATCAAAACCATTGTGGCTCTGCATACCTACTGCATCGATGCGGAGACCCTTCGCCTTCAAATCGCGAACCAGTTTGCAGATAGCCTCTCGCTTAGCTGGCTTCGAAGTAGAATAATCATTGTAGTAGAGTTCTACGTTTGGATCAGCCTCATGAGCAAAGCGGAAAGCCAGTTCGATGAACTCCGGACCGATAATCTTATAATATAAAGACTTGCGGTAAGAGCCATCATCCTCGAAAGCCTCGTTCACAACGTCCCATCCCTTTACTCTACCTTTATAATGAGTAACCACATTCATAATATGGTTATACATTCTGCCGATAAGCACTTCACGGCTTACCAGATTACCCTTATCATCGGTAAACATCCACTTAGGTGGCTGAGAATGCCAAACCAGACAATGCCCGATCAAGGTCTTGCCGTTCTTCTCTGCCCAGTCAGCGAGTTTATCGCCATCAGTGAAATCAAAGCGATTCACCTCCGGATGATTCTTCTCGCCCTTCATACAGTTCTCGGCAACCACCTGGTTAAACTGTTTCTTCACTACTTCCTCACCTGCAGGGTCTTGTCCATTAGGCAAATCGGTATTAATGGCAGCACCTACCAGGAAGTACTTACCCATAGTTTCCTGGAATGTTGGGATTTGAGCTGCAGAGTTCGCTTTTTGAGCGAAAGCTGTTGAAGCAAGCATCAGCCCCAGTGCCAGAGTTGTGATCTTTTTCATATCTTATATCTATTTTTCTCGTTAATAATTATAGTCTCTAGTTTTCTTCCTTGTGTCGGGCCTCAATCTTCTTGTTGATGTCGTCGATGACCTCATCGGTCAACTCATACTTAGAGATGATGAACATCGCCAAGCCCAGCAAGATGGCAGGGATCACGCATACCAGCCAGCGGATACCTTCCTGTGCCAAAGGAGTCTGCTGCTCCAAATCGTTCATGAAGTAAGCACCGGCAGCATTACCAACCGACATCATGGCGAAGGCCGTAATGAAGAAGAGTGCAACGATACGGAGAGGACGGTTATGGAAGAATTCTGTCCACAGATCGCTCACCTTAACATTCTTGGTTTCCTTCTCGTCCATCACCACACGCTCCTTGGTCTGGGTAAAGCAGAATACCAAAAGGGCGAAACCTACCAGAGCATAGATCAGCATGGCAACAAACCAGGCATTACCATCAATAGGAAGCGAGTTGCTCTCTTGAGCTGCCGCAGCCTGATAACCGGTCCATGCAAGGACTGCACCAGGAACAACACCACCCAAAGCCATACCAGCCTTGTAGAAGATACCGGTCAGAGCATTGACAATACCCGCAATACGCTTGCCGCTGGTATATTCTGCAAAAGAGATGACCTCTGGAATCAGAGCCCACATATATCCTGTAGCTACGATTACGCCTGTTGATTTGATGAACTGAGCGATATAAACCAGCGTGATATGATCCTTTACAGGTCCCATCTTGCTGATGATATAAAGCATCGCCATACCCACGATAGCCACAGTAAGGAAGATGTAGAACATATTCTTCTTGCCCACCTTTTTCTTGATGGCAGGCACCAGCGGCATAAAGATGAAGGATGGCAGAGAACCCAAACCCATGAAGAGTGCCATCTCGATAGGGAGATCCTTGGCTGCTGCGAGCATGGCTACCAGGATTGGAACACCTGCCGATACACAGAGTCCACCCACATTTGCCATGAACATACGTACAGAGGTAAGGATGGTTATCTCGTCTGTATCGCGAGTCAGCGAAGAGTTCAAGGCTCCGTAAGGCACATTGATCAATGTATAAAGCATAGACAAGCCTACATATGTTACATAGGCATAGATAAGTTTGATGGTTTCTGTCTGTCCTTCCATACCATTCCAAAAACAGAGGATGGCAAGTACGGTGAGTGGCAAACCCGCCAGGACGAGATATGAACGATACTTACCCCAACGTGGATTATGCTTATCTACATAAGTTCCCACCAACGGGTCCCAGAGTACATCGACCAAGCGAACCACCAAGAACATGGTGGCAGCAACACCAGGATTAAGTCCATAGATGTCGGTGTAGAAGAACAACAGATACATGCAGATGGTCTGGTAGATCAGATTCTGGGCCAGGTCACCCGAACCGAAACCAATGCGCTGCAGCCAAGAGAGGCGGTAAAAGCCTCTCTCAGCCTTGCGCTCCGAACTTAATTTGTTCATATATAATAGATGTAGTTTGTTTGTTATGTAGATTAATCGTTATTATTTCTCATTCAGCAGGACCTTAG
This sequence comes from Prevotella sp. CAG:924, assembly GCA_000431975.1. Lineage (GTDB taxonomy): Bacteria > Bacteroidota > Bacteroidia > Bacteroidales > Bacteroidaceae > Prevotella. Next base: position 24,583 of record HF988549.1, read on the forward strand.
CCGCATAAATTCCCATCTGCTCATAGCCCGCCGGATTGGGATGCAGCCAATCGCTCTGATACTCAGCCTTTAACCGGTCGGGGTGCGCAGGATCACGGAGCAAGGCGTCGAAGTCGATCACGCCATCAAATGCTCCGCTGTGGCGGATCCAGTCGTTCACCGTCTGACGTGCGGCTTCATGGAAGAAGCTGTAATAAGAATGTCCGCCAAACGGAGTGATCGTTCCTCCATAGACCTTCAGGCCTTTGGCATGTGCCTTGTCTATCAGCTGTCTGTAAGCCTCGGTCAGTTCACGGGCCACCTGCTCGCTATTGCCGTTTGCCCCTCCTATGTCATTCACACCTTCAAAGATGACAACAGTCGTGACACCCTCCTGCTGCAGGATATCGCGGTCGTAACGCTGGATACCGGGGGTGGCCAGGCCGCCGCGCACCACACTATTGCCACCGATACCCAGATTCAGTACGGAGAGCCGGCTGCCGGCCTCATGCAGACTGGTGGCAAGGATATCGGTCCAACGGTTCTGCAGATTAGTCGTAGAGCCGCGTCCGTCAGTAATCGAATTGCCCAGCACGGCGATAGCACCGGGACACTCACTGCCCGTCTCTTCTCCTGTGGCCTTTCCATTGGTCATCACGTCAATAGCAGCAATGTTGTACCAATGGTCTACGCGCTGCGCGCGGGTAAAATCGCTCTTGGCCGTCGATTCTCCTTTTAATATATAAGAAGTAGTGCGTGAGCCCAGATGGGCTGTCGCCTCCTTCGGGGTCTTACCATAATTAATGGTTACCGTGAGCCGCTGCAATGGGCGAAGCTGAAACTTCACGGCATCCGACTCGATAGCCTCACCGGCCTGAAGCGTCACGGCGCGACGCTTGCCAAATGAGAGATAGCGTGCCGAACGGCGGTCTATCTGACACGAGTCACCCGCTGTGGCGATATATACCGAACGGATCTCCACCGGCTCGGCACTGTATTCATTGCTCAGACGGAGACGCAATGTCCGGCCACCGACCGACACCCTCACTACCTCACGCAGTGACGAGTAGCTCAAGTCGTTGTCCTGAGGCATGTCCACTCCTCGCGCGATCTGCGGCGCCGCTGCCCAGGTACCAACCCAACGGTCATCGGCCACACCATTACCGGCACTTGAAGTCATTGCCATCAAAAGCAAAGCCATAGTTAAAATCTGTCTCATAAAGCTATTTAGTTTTATGTTCGCAAAAGTACACCATCCTGCTCAAACTTCCGACTTTCAGCGTTACAATAGCTTTCACAGATGTAACATCACCCCTAAAAATGTTACATTTCCTTAGGTATTGTCCCTTTCTATAGGTATCTTTGCCACGAAACATATCCTACATCTCCTCTTACAACTGCACAGGCGCGACTATCCTATCCTAGCTCAAGCAACCCAACAAATCAAAATAAAACAAATGAAGAAAAACATTCTGCTGACTCTTCTCAGCTGTCTGCTCTCCTGCACAGCCTGGGCAGCCGAGACTTTCGTAAGTTTCACACAAGGTGATGTACATCTCAATGCCGGCTCCCGGATGACAGTCTACGTCGACGACAACGACTGTCAGGGAGTACGCATCGCTGTCGACAACCTATGTACAGATATTAATAAGGTATGCGGCACACTACCCCAAGTGACCCAAGATGCCGGTCAGGCTACCATCATCGCCGGCACACTCGGTCACTCGTCCCACATTGACAACGTCTGGATGAAAAGCCACAAAGACCTGCGGCGACAACTGCAAGGCAAACGTGAGAAATACATCATCACCACCGAAGGCAACCGGCTCTACATCATCGGCAGCGACCGCCGCGGCACCATCTACGGCATCTATGAGCTGTCACGCCAGATCGGCGTGTCACCCTGGTACTGGTGGGCCGATACGCCTGTACGCCATCATAATGACATCTATATAAAGAAAGGTATATACACCGACGGCGAGCCGGCTGTACGCTACCGTGGACTTTTCATCAACGACGAAGCTCCCTGTCTCACCTCATGGGTCACCAACACCTGGGGGACCCGTTTCGGTGAACACGACTTCTATGCCCGGCTCTTCGAGCTCATCCTCCGGCTGAAAGGCAACATGCTCTGGCCGCCGATGTGGATCTATGCCTTCTATGCCGATGATCCGCTCAACAGCAAGACAGCCGACGAGATGGGCGTGATCATCGGAACCTCCCATCACGAGCCTATGGCACGCAACCATCAGGAATGGGCACGCAACCGCAAGAACTACGGAGCATGGAACTACACTACCAACCAAAAAGTCATCGACCACTTCTTCCAAGAGGGCATTGAGCGCATGAAAGGTACCGAGGACATTGTTACCATCGGCATGCGGGGCGACGGCGACGAGGCCATGAGTCCTACAGCTGATGTCAACCTGCTCAAGAACATCATCGACAACCAACGCAAGATCATAGCCAAGGTCACCGGCCGGCCGGCAAAAGAGACACCCCAGATGTGGGCCCTATATAAAGAGGTGCAGGACTACTACGATCAGGGGCTGCGCGTACCAGACGATGTGACAATCCTCCTCAGCGACGACAACTGGGGTGACGTGCGGCGTGTACCCTCTGCAAAAGAACGCAACCGAAAGGGCGGATGGGGACTGTACTATCACGTCGACTACGTAGGAGCTCCCCGCAACTCCAAATGGCTCAATGTCACACCTATACAGAATATGTGGGAACAGCTCACTCTGGCCTACGAATACGGCATAGACCGTATATGGATGCTCAATGTGGGAGACCTCAAGCCTATGGAATATCCTATCAGTCTCTACTTCGACATGGCATGGGATCCCACACGGTATGACGAGACCACCCTTCTGAACCACACCACCGACTTCTGCCGCCAACAGTTCGGAGCTGCCTATGCCGAAGAAGCCGCACGTATCCTTAATCTCTATTGCAAATACAACGGACGTGTGACGCCAGAGATGCTCGACCGCAACACTTACAATCTCGAGACGGGCGAATGGGCACAGGTGGTGGCCGAATATACTCAGCTCGAGACCGAAGCGCTCCGGCTTTACACGCAGCTGCCCGAAGAGTATCATGATGTCTTTCGGGAGATCATCCTCTTCCCTGTACAAGCGATGGCCAATCTCTACCAAATGTATTATGCGCAGGCCATGAACCATAAACTTTACAAACAACACGACCCTGACTGCAACCTATGGGCTGACCGCACCGAACAGGCTTTCCAACGCGACTCCTTACTCTGCTGGCAGTACAATCATGAGATAGCCGACGGTAAATGGAACGGAATGATGACACAAAAACACATCGGATACACCGGATGGAATGACGATTTTCCCAAAGACAGGATGCCGGAGGTGTATCGTCTGCAACAACCTGAGAACGGGGGATATACCTACCATGCCGCCAATGGATATGTAGCCATGGAGGCCGCCCGATATTTTAGTAAGCAGGATGCCGCACAGGCCCATTGGACCGAACTGCCTTTCATGGGGCGCACACTCAGCGGCATGCTGCTCAGGCCTTATACGGCAGGCGTGGACGGTGCCTCCCTCTCCTATCGCTTCTCTACCGGCTGCCGTGACCGGGGACCGGTCAACGGGCAACCGGCCGCCCCCATCGACAGCATCCGCATCCATGTCATCGTCAAGTCGACCCTGGACTTTCTCAACAAGGGTGGACTCTGCTATCAAGTGAGTCTTGATGGCAGCAAGCCGCAGACCGTCAATTTCAATGCGGACATGAACGAGAAACCAGAGAACATCCATACCCATTACTACCCCACTGTGTCCCGCCGTGTGATAGAGAAGGTTGTCACGCTGCCTGCCGCCACCCTCTCTGACGGTCCTGTCCATACGCTCGTCTTCACGCCTCTTGACCCAGGCATCGTCCTCCAACGCATCGTCGTCGACCTCGGCGGTTACCGTCCTTCCTTCCTTTTCATGACCGAATCGCCAAAGAGTACGCAACAATAGCCCTCCTTTCGACTGTTTGCACAGAGAGCGGCCGCTACGGAAAAGATCCGTAGCGGCCGCTCTGCGTTTGAACGCATATAGCTCCTTTGTAATGGAGCTCAAGACGATTATTCTCCATCGGCCGGCAACCGAAAAAAGCAACGTTGAATTTTGGCCGTCTCACTTTTTCGCTGTAACTTAGCACACCAAAAGAAAACGCATTTATGATAGACTTCGTACATCTGCACGTCCACACCCATTATTCTATTTTGGACGGACAGTCAAAAGTAAACCACCTGGTGGACAAAGCCGTTGCCGACGGCATGAAGGGCATGGCCATCACCGACCACGGCGTGATGTACGGCATCAAGGAATTTGCCGATTATTGTGCAGGCATCAACAAGCAACGCAAGAAGGAGGGCAAGGAGCCTTTCAAGCCGATCTTCGGTTGCGAGATGTACGTCGCCAATGATCACAAGGAGAGTAAGGACAGGAGCAAAGGTGACAATAAGCGCTACCATCTCATCGTCCTTGCCAAGAACTATCATGGATACAAGAATCTTATCAAGCTCGTCAGCAATGCCTGGGTAGACGGCTTCTACACCCGGCCGCGCACCGACCGTTACGACCTTGAGAAATACCACGAGGATCTGATCGTCTGCTCCGCCTGCATCGCCGGCGAGGTGCCTTCCAAGATTCTGGAAGGTGACATCGACGGTGCCCGTGAGGCCGTACAGTGGTATCACCGCGTCTTCGGCGACGACTACTATCTCGAGCTGCAGCGCCATGAGGTCAAAGATCCCAATATTGTCGCCAACCGCGAGACTTTTCCCCTGCAGCAGAAAGCCAACAAGGTCCTCATAGAGCTCGCGCGCGAATATGGCGTGAAGCTCGTCTGCTCCAACGACTGCCACTTCGAGGACAAGGACACCGCCGAGGCCCACGACCACCTGCTTTGCATCTCCACGGGTAAGGATCTTGACGACCCCAACCGTCTGCGCTACACCAAGCAGGAATGGTTCAAGACGCAACAGGAGATGAACGACATCTTCTCCGATATCCCCGAAGCGCTCAGCAACACCTGTGAGATACTCGACAAGGTGGAGATCTACTCCATCGATCACGGCCCCATCATGCCGTTTTTCCCCATACCCGAGAGCTTCGGTACGGAGGAGGAATGGCGCACGAAGTTCTCCGAGGAAGACCTCTACAAAGAGTTCACCACCGATGAGAACGGCGAGCATCCCCTCTCACCGGAGGAGGGACAGAAGGTCATCGACCGTCTGGGCGGTTACGACAAGATCTACCGTATCAAGTTCGAGGCCGACTATCTGGCCAAACTCGCCTACGAGGGTGCCCGCCGTCTCTATGGCGATCCTATCCCCGACAACGTAGCCGAGCACGTGAAGTTCGAGCTTCACGTGATGAAGACCATGGGCTTCCCCGGCTACTTCCTCATCGTACAGGACTTCATCAACTCCGCACGCAACGATCTGGGAGTATGGGTAGGACCGGGACGTGGCTCGGCAGCCGGATCGGTAGTGGCCTACTGTCTGGGTATCACCAAGATAGACCCTCTGAAATACGATCTGCTGTTCGAGCGTTTCCTCAACCCCGACCGTGTCAACCTGCCTGATATCGATACCGACTTCGACGACGACGGACGCGGCAAGGTGCTCCGCTGGGTGATGGACAAATATGGAGCAGAGAACTGCGCACACATCATCACCTATGGCACGATGGCCACCAAGAACTCCATCGCCGATGTGGCACGTGTGGAGGGCCTGCCGCTCGACAAGTCCAACGCACTGAAGAAGGCTATCCCCGACCGTCTGCCCGACGGCATGAAGATGAACCTGGGCAACGCCATCAAGTGCACCCCCGAGCTGCGCGAGGCCGAAGCGTCGCCCGATCCGCGCGAACGCAATACCATCAAATATGCACGGCAACTTGAAGGCACCATCCGTGGAACAGGCATTCACGCCTGCGGATTCATCATCTGCCGTGACCCTATCTCCGACTGGGTGCCCGTCATGACCGCGCCCGACCCCGATTTCCCGGAGCTGAAGTGTGCTGTGACGCAATACGACGGTCACGTCATCGAGTCGACGGGACTCATCAAGATGGACTTCCTCGGACTGAAGACGCTCTCCGAGTTGAAGGAGGCCTGCAAGGTGGTGAAGCAGACTACGGGTAAGGACATTGACCTCGACAACATCCCCATCGACGATCCCGCCACCTACAAGCTCTACCAGGAGGGACGCACCATCGGCACCTTCCAGTTCGAGTCGCCCGGCATGCAGAAATACCTGCGTGAGCTTCATCCCACCGTCTTTGAGGACCTCATCGCCATGAACGCCCTCTACCGTCCGGGACCTATGGACTATATTCCTGAGTTCATCCGACGCAAGAACAATCCCGCGCTGGTGACCTACGATATCCCCTGCATGGAAAAATATCTGAAGGACACCTACGGCATCACGGTATATCAGGAGCAGGTGATGCTCCTGTCGCGTCAGCTGGCCAACTTCACCCGCGGTGAATCCGATGCCCTGCGTAAAGCCATGGGTAAGAAGAAGAAAGCCATCGTAGACGCCATGAAGCCGAAATTCATCAAGCAGGGAACGGAGAACGGACACGACCCGAAGATCCTCGAAAAGATATGGAGCGACTGGGAGAAATTCGCATCCTACGCCTTCAACAAGTCGCATGCCACATGCTATTCATGGGTGGCCTACCAGACGGCCTACATGAAGGCCAACTATCCCGCCGAGTTCATGGCCGCCCTGATGACCCGCCGCTTCGCACAGATCACGGAGATCACGAAGCTCATGGAGGAATGCAAGAACATGGGCATCCCCACCCTCGGTCCCGACGTGAACGAGAGCTTCATCGGCTTCGGTGTGAACAAGAAAGGTGAGATCCGCTTCGGTCTCTCTGCCATCAAGGGCATGGGGTCCGGCGCTGCCGAGGCTATCGTCCGCGAGCGCGAGCAGAATGGTCCCTACAAGGACATCTACGACTTTGCCAAGCGCATCAGCTTCAAGGATGTCAACCGCAAATGCTTCGAGTCGCTGGCGCTCAGCGGCGGCTTCGACTGTTTCGGACTCATGCGTGAGCAATATCTCGCACCCAATGCAAAGGGCGATCTCTTTCTCGACGTGCTCGTACGCTTCGGCCAGCAATATCAGGCCGATAAAGCTTCACAGAGCATGTCACTCTTCGGATCAGCTGATGATGTTGCCATTGCCCTGCCACCCATCCCTAAGACCGAGGCATGGAGCAGTATCGAACGTCTGGGAAAGGAAAAAGAGCTCGTCGGCATCTTCCTCTCCGCGCACCCGCTCGACGACTATTCCATCATCCTCAAGAAGCTCTGCAACACCCGCTGTAATGAGGTGACACGGGAGAACTACGATCGGCTCGCACAGCGACAGGAACTTACTTTCGGTGGTATCGTCACCGACGTGAAACAGCGTTTCACCAAGCGGGGAGAGCCCTTCGGCATCGTCACCATCGAAGACTATGACGGGCCGGGAGAGATCGCGCTCTTCGGCAACGACTGGGGACAATGGAACAGCCGGCTCATCGTCAGCAGCTCGGTCTACATCACCGCACAACTGACCAAGAAGTTCGCTTCCAGCAACTTCTTCTCCCTGCAGATCAAGAATGTGGAGTACATGCAGAGCGTGAAGGAGCAGCGCATCAACCGGCTCACCATCACCCTGCACGCACGCGACATCAACGAGGTGGTGACCAATGACATCCTTTCGCTCGTCAACGACTCGCCGGGGCATACGGAGCTGTTCTTCAACATCAACGATGAGGAGAACAAGGCCAACATCCTGCTCAGGGCCGTCAAGAAGAAGATCGAGGTGACCAACCACCTCGTCAACTTCCTCGAGCAACAGTCCAACATGAGCTATCAGTTGAATTAGAAAAATCAAAACATACAAGATCATGAAGATTACTATCGACTCTTTGGAAAACATCCACGCCGCAGCGCGTGAGTTTATCAAGAACATGGGCGACGGAACCGTCTTCGCATTCTATGGCAAGATGGGAGCCGGCAAGACCACTTTCATCAAGGCCGTATGCGAGGAGCTCGGCGTAGAGGATGTCATCACCTCACCGACCTTCGCCATCGTCAACGAATACCGTTCGGCAACGACCGACGAGCTGATCTATCACTTTGACTTCTACCGCATCAAGAAGCTTGAGGAGGTCTACGACATGGGCTATGAGGACTATTTCTACAGCGGAGCGCTCTGCTTCCTCGAGTGGCCGGAGCTCATCGAGGACATCCTCCCCGGTGACGCGAAGAAAGTGACCATCACCGAACAGCCCGACGGATCGCGTATCGTGGAATTCTAACGGCACAAAGTTTGCAGAATTAAAAATATTCGATTAACTTTGCACACAAATTCAACAAATCAACAAAAGAAAGCAATGGAAGTAGAAATTACAACTGAGAACTTTGAGAGCTATAAGAATGGTGAGCTGCCATTAGTAGTTGACCTGTGGGCTACATGGTGCGGTCCCTGCCGTATGCTTGCCCCCACTATCAAGGAATTGGCCGATGATTACGATGGCAAGATCGTTGTCGGCAAGTGCGACGTAGAAGAGAATGACGATATCGCCATGCAGTTCGGTGTACGCAACATCCCCACCATCCTCTTCTTCAAGGGTGGACAGCTGGTCGACAAGTTCGTGGGCGCCGCCTCAAAGAACGTGCTCGACGAGAAGTTCAAAGCTCTGCTCTAACCCCCTCTATCCCGATATGGCTCCAACCGCCACATCGGGATTTTTATTCCTGCCCCTTAGACGCAAGGGGCTTTTTCATCTCACCCGACAGACGGCATCCGCCGCGTCTGGTCTCATCCACTGTTCAGGATCACTATCTCCCACCTTTACATGACATCAACATCTCCAGCCAAGAACCGTGCCTCTAACGATCTTATCTATGGTCTCAACGATCGTCCCGCACTGAAAGAGACCATCTTTGCTGCCCTTCAGCATCTGCTCGCCATCTTCGTGGCCATCATCACGCCACCGCTGATCATCTCCAATGCGCTCGGCTTCGATGTCCACACCACCGGCTTCCTCGTATCGATGTCGCTGTTCGTTTCCGGCATCGCCACATTCATCCAGTGCCACCGCATCGGACCTATCGGCACAGGGCTGCTCTGCATACAGGGCACCAGCTTCTCCTTCATCGGTCCGATCATCGGAGCAGGCATGCTCGGCATGGTCAACGGCAAGCTCAACGTGGAGATGGCACTGAGCTACATCTTCACCGCCTGCATGTTCGCCTCCATCGTGGAAATGATCGTCAGCCGCATACTCCCCTACACCCGCAAGATCATCACACCGCTCGTGTCAGGCATCGTCGTCACGCTCATCGGCATGAGCCTCATCAAGGCAGGCATCAACTCGTGCGGAGGAGGAGCGGAGGCACAGGCCGACGGCACCTTCGGCTCGCTTACCAACCTCGGACTGGCCGCCCTCGTACTCGTCCTCATCGTCATCTTCAACCGCTCCGGCAACCGTTTCCTGCGCATGAGCTCCATCGTCCTCGGACTGCTCGCCGGATGCGTCGTCGCCTACTTCATCGGCATGATCGACTTCAAGAGCGTCACCGACTACGGAGGATTCTACATCCCCACACCCTTCAAGTACGGCCTCCACTTCGACATATCGGCCTTCATCGGACTGGGACTGGTCTATCTCATCACGGCCATAGAGGCCTACGGCGACGTGACCGCCAACTCACTCATCTCCGGTGAGCCCATCGAAGGCCCCGTCTTCATGAAACGCGCATCGGGAGGCATCCTCGCCGACGGCTTCAACTCGTTCCTCGCTGCCGTTTTCAACTCCTTCCCCAACTCCATCTTCGCACAGAACAACGGAATGATCCAGCTGACAGGCATCGCCAGCCGCTACGTAGGCTACTACATCGCAGGCGCACTGCTCCTGCTCGGTATCTTCCCCGCCGTAGGCCTGGTGTTCTCGCTGATGCCCGCTCCCGTCCTCGGAGGAGCCACACTGCTGATGTTCGGCACCGTAGCCGCCGCCGGCATCCGTATCATCGCATCGACAAAGATCAACCGGAAGGCCGTACTTGTCATGGCCATCAGCTTCGCCCTCGGACTCAGCGTCGAGATGGTGCCAGACATCCTCGCACAGATGCCCGAGACCGTGAGAAATATCTTCTCAAGCGGCATCACCACCGGAGGACTCGCCGCCATCATCTCCAACGCGTTCATAACGATCAAGGAGTAAGCTTCATTCATACACTCCCCCAACCCCTCTCCAGTCCGACAAAAGCCATGACTGGAGAGGGGGCCATTCCTACATATATCAAGATGAATGACAAGAATTTTAATATTTTATTTATTATAAATAAGGTATGATTAACGGCATGACCAAGACCTATCATTCCTTATTAACTAAAGCATTCTATAGGAAGCATTGGATTTAAGGCAAGTAAGTATTGGATTTAGAGAAATTTCCATTGGTTCGACGGACTAGTAAGCATTGCTTCCAAAATCAAGTAATTATTGGCCCTAAATAGTACTTTTTGGGGAGTTTTACAGCAGATTTTACTAAAAATACGGATCGGGCTCTTTTATCCTGCAAAAGTCGGGTATCTTCAGGGACGTCCCCGCCATATTCGATGGTGCAATATAGGATGCCGCTTATTCGGATTTATTGCGTGATAAATAAAAATACTACAGAGATCCTTTTGTTCTCTATCCCTTCTATTATTCTTATTCAAATATCCCTCTCACACATTTTGCGTCCGAATGGCCACCCTCTCACATAGAGCATGTTAGAAGTGTGGGATCACATGAGGGGATATTGTACACCCGAAGACAAAGGTAAGTTATTCAGGACTTCTGTATAGTCGTCATGATTCTTACTATCATAACGAAAAAAGCCGTATGTCCATGTATTGAGCCATTGACACACGGCGTACCTTATTTTTTATGTCTAACTTAATTTAATAAGGTATATGGGATACTACCGACACATTATTTCTTCTGCAGTGTCATTACGGTTGTACCATCGGCAGCTTTCAGTAACATCACTCCATTAGCGCTGATCTCATATTTCTCAACCTTTGCCATGGCACCCAGCACCTTCTGCTCGGTCTCCATGTTCTCACACATCATTCGTGTGCTGCCGGTCTGTCCGAAAGAGATAGTGTGTTTCTTGGCATCGGCCTGCAAGCCACCCAACAGATTATTGCATCCCGTGCATCCGTACAAACGATTCTCCTTTACATCGAAGCCCATGAATGCCTCTTTCTCACCGGGCTGGGCTGTAAGATTCTGTCCCTCTACCTGTGTTATCTTCCATTCACCATTCAGTGCGTCGAGCGAAGAGAGTGCTTTTCCAGTTGTGCCACAGGCACTGAAAAAAGTAAGAACTGCAGCGAAGCACATGGGCATGAACAATTTTTTCATTGTGTGTAATCCTTTCTTTTTTAAGTTATACAATCTTTGTAATTTATGTCATCAAAAGCCTTTCCTTCCTGTCATAACACATGGGAGTAGGAAAGCGGATGCAAAGATAATCAAAATGGAATAAAAACAAGCAATACCCCTGCCAAACGATGTATTCTATAAATTTAGTTTGGAATGTTCTATATATTTTAACTAAAAAAGGTATTCTACCCTCACCAAACCGGCCTATCCACCTCTAACTACTCTTGTCGCATACACCGAGGCCAGGCCACCCATCAGATGCTTATGACCCTAAAACGAGGAAGGAAGCACAGATCAGCGCTTCCTTCCTTTCATCGAGACAAGAGGAACGAGCATCTCTTCCATGGAGATGCCTCCATGCTGGAACGTATCTTTATAATAGGACACGTAGTAGTTGTAGTTGTTCGGATAAGCGAAGAAGGTGTCGCCCGTAGCAAAAGCATAGGTCGTCGACACATTAGGAGCGGGCAGCTGGGCGGCCTTGGGATCGTGGATCGTAAACACCTCCTTGGCATTGTAGTTCAGGTTCTTGCCGAGCTTATACCGCAGGTTGGTGTTCGTGTTGCGGTCGCCGATGATCTTCACCGGTTTGGAAGTGCGTATGGAGCCGTGGTCGGTGGTTAGGATCACGCGATAGTCGCTTTGTGCCAGCCGCTGGAACAGCTCGGTCATGAATGAATGGCGGAACCAACTGAGCGTAATACTACGATAGGCGCTCTCATTGTTGGCCAGCTCGCGCACCATCTTCGACTCGGTGCGTGCATGTGAGAGCATGTCGATGAAGTTGACCACCACGACATTGAGATCGTTTTCGTCCAAAGTGTTGAACTGCTGCAGCAAGCGGTCGGCTCCCTGCGAATCGTTCACCTTGTAGTAGCTGAAACTGTCGTGGCGCCGGTAGCGTTCGATCTGTGTCTCTATCAGCGGTCCCTCATTTAAATTCTTGCCTTCCTCCTCATCCTCATCCACCCACAAGTCGGGGAACATATCGGCGATTTGTTGGGGCATCAGACCACTGAAGATGGCATTGCGTGCATACTGCGTCGCCGTAGGCAAGATGGAGAGATAGACATGCTCTTCGACGCTAAACAGATCGCCGATCTCTCTGGTCAAGACACGCCACTGGTCGTATCTGAAATTGTCGATGACGATAAGAAACACCTTCTCGCCGGCATTGAGGGCGGGGAAGACACACTCCCTGAACACATCAGGACTCATCATCGGGCGGACACCTTGCTGCACGCCGTCGTTTCCGGCATCCAGCGGCAGTACCTTACTGGAGAGCCATCCCTTAGGATTGACCCAGTCGAGATAGTTATTCTTGATATATTTGGCAAATCCGATGTTGGCCTCCTCCTTCTGCATCGTAAGCATCTCCGTCATCTGGCTGTCGGCATCGCTGAGCTCCAACTCCCAGTGTACAAGCCTGCGATACACCTTTGTCCAGTCATCCAGTGTGCGGCAGTCGCTGATCTGCATTCCCAGCCGACCGTACTCCTGCTGGTAGCCCGTCTGCGTAACTTCCGTGAGGATCTGTTTCCGGTGAATGTTCTTCTTCAGTACCAGCAGGATCTGTGAGGGTGTGACCGGTTTGATAAGGTAGTCGGCGATCTTCGACCCGATGGCCTGATCCATGATATTCTCTTCCTCGCTCTTCGTCACCATGACGACAGGTGTAGAAGGCTGAAGCTCCTTGATGCGCTGCAGCGTCTCCAGTCCTGTCAGTCCGGGCATCATCTCATCCAGCATGATCAGATCGAAGGTGTGCTGCCGGCACTCGTCGATAGCATCCGCACCATTGGTCATGGTGGTCACCTCATAGTTTTTTTTATGAAGAAAGATGATGTGGGCCTTCAGGAGTTCGATCTCATCGTCTACCCACAATATTGATCCGTTGCTCATAAGCATTCTTGTTTTTAAAATCCGTCCAAGTCATAGTATTCGTCTTCGAGATCGTACGACTGCTTGGGGTTATCTTCTTTTTGAGGCGTGTCCGCCGACTTTGCCGGAGTGGCAGGACGTCCCGTCGATGGAGGCACATCTTCCGTATCATTAAAATAGATAGTCACTCCATCATCTGACATCCGGTTACGCTCCTGCACCGGAGTTTGAGGAGTATCCGTTGACTGCCGCTTACGGACTGCCGGTGTGTCTGCCGGGACAACCGTCGTGCCCTGCTGTGGCTGCGCGTTGTTCTGTGGCGTGACCGTCTCCGACGGGATCACCGTGCCCTCCTGAGGGGCTGCCTCCGGCGTGTCTATCGGGATGACCGTCGTGCCCTGCTGCGGCTGCGCGTTGTTCTGTGGTGTGGCCGTCTCCAACGGGATCACCGTGCCCTCCTGAGGGGCTGGCATCGGCGTATCGGTTGGGATAACCGTCGTACCCTGCTGCGGCTGCGCGTTGTCCTGAGGCGTAGCGGGCATATCATAATTCTCCTGCAGGTAGGTATCCATCTCCGTGGCCGTCGGTTCCGCCGGGACGATCACCGTACCCTCCTGTATGGCGGGCTGTCCGCCGCCAGCATCCTCTGTGGCTTTTCCTGACTGCGTTGTCACTTCCGCCGGTTCGGTGAGGAGGCGGAACGGAGTGATGGTCAGTGGAGCGAAATGCCGGTTGTAGTAATCCTGATACTCGTCATAGCTGAAGTTGGTACCCAACAACGGCAAGTTCTCCTCGCTGATGATCACCGGTCGCGCCTTGGCCGTGAGCTGCCGGACATGCGCCTGCTGATAGAGGCTGCGTGCATACTGCAGAGCCTCATCATAGCTCTGAAAGCCGCTGACACGCATACGATGCAACGCACCATCATCCTCGATGGAGATGTCGAAGTCGCGGACGAGGTAGGACGTAAAGTTGTAACGGGCCATCTCATAGAGCAGCTTGTTCTCGTTCACTGAGTCGGGCATATAGACGAGCATGAACTCGAATGGTGTGTTTCGCTCATTGCTGAACGTACGGGCCTGTATAGAGTCGCTGTCGGCCAGCACGGCAGTACGCCGTTTCCAAACATCGCCGATGTCAAACGATCCTCCACGCAGCATCCTTCCTTCCCGAACGCCATTGACGATCATACCGGCCATCTCGGCCACAGGACTCTCAGGATAGTCTTTCACCACCTGCTCCATCGCTTGCAGGCAAGCATCGGCATTGCCGCTGTTGAGTGCGCTGAGTCCTCCTATGAAGATGAACTTATCACGGTTGGCTCCCTGCGGGAAGCGGGTGGCCGAGAGCTTCGTATTGCTCTCCACCTCGCTGAGCCGGTCGGCCTTGAAGGCGGCATAGGTGGCGGCATAGAGCGAGTCTTCCAGATGGACTCCCGCCACGGCGTTCTCGCGGAAATAGGGATCGGTGAGCACACGTGTCCACTCGCTCTCCGGCCAGCTCTCCTTCAACTTCCGCACATAGCTGTCGGCGACAGCCGTCTCTCCCTTGCGCGAATAGAGCAGGAAGAGATGATAAAAGGCGTTGTCCATGTGCTCATAGGAAGGATAGTCGTCGGTCAGCCTGCGCAACGTCTTCTCCGCCTCATCGAGATAGTCGAGCTCATCCTTGAAGATCACGCCGCTATTATAAAGACCGTCCATGATGATGGCGTTGCTGGCTGCCACCTGCTCTTCCGTGAATGGTATCTGTTTGAGATAATATTCCCGCTGGTGGGGATCGTTCTCCGCCTTACCGGCTATCTGTTCCAGTGAGTCGGCCACCTCCTGTGCGCGGGCGATAGAATCGCGCTGCTCATCGGTGTAAGGCTGGTCGCCCATCTGATCGAGTCCGGCCACCACGGTCTTATTGTTACGCTGCCAGTTGTCGACATTCTCACGTTTTCCCCATATACGCTGGAACTGCTGTTTACCTTGCTGCACGGCCATGGGATTGTAGAAATACCATGTGCCACCCTGCTGCACGTTTGTAGTGGTATTCTTATTGGCATTGATGTTGCCCATACCACCGTTCTGCTGCTGGTTCTGCTGGTTGAGCGCCTCTGCGACACTGTCGCGCTGCTCTTTCTCCTTCTTCTTCAGCGCCTCGATGACGCGGTCGATGGCTGCGTTACGGTCCTTCTCGCTCATCTTGGCCAGTGCCTGCAGGGAATCCTGCAGATGGACAGCCTCTGTATAAGGTGTAAGTTTGTCGAGCACCTTCGAGCGCTCCGTCAGCTGGGCATAGTCCTTACGCTCCTTGTCGAGCAGTCCGAGGGCATCGGCATAACACCGGCGAGCATCACTCCACTGATGACGTTCCCAATAGAGGCCGCCCAAACGGAGCAGGAGCACGCCTTTCTCCACACCCCTGCGCGTGGCCTTCCGGTTGCCCAGCTCATACTGGCGGATCGCTTCCGCCGTGTCTTTCTCTGCCAGATAGATATTGCCCAGGGCATAGTACACCTGATCGAGATAGTCCTTATTGTTGTCGGCACGTGCCATGCGCTTGAGCTTACGGATCATCTGTCTGCTCTGCGAGGCAGCCAGCACCTCACTGAGGGCTATGCGTGCATTGAAAGCCAGCTCGTAAGGCGGATTAAGCCGGGGTACACGCCGATAAGCCTTCGCAGCCTCAGCGTTGTGTCCAAGGGCTGTCTCAAGTTGCCCAAGGAGATAATACTCACGCGCTTTCTGCTTGCGCCGCATCTCATGGCGGATGACACGCCGCAGATATTTCACGGCCTGCTCATAGTCGCCCGTATGGATATAATAGTCGGCATAGGTATAGTCCCACTCCTTCTGTGCACTCCAGTGAATAGAATCGCGCTGCACGTTGCGGATCACATCCTCGGCATCGTAGAGCAGGTCGTTCTCCACATACGCCTTTGCAAGCCAGGCACGGGCCCGTCCGTAGATGGCCGGCTGGGTGGCGTAGATACGGCTCATATAGGCAAAGGTGGATGCAGCGGCATCAAAATCGCCTTTGTGAAACTGGGCACGTCCCAACAGGAGCCATGCCTTCCACAGGAAAGGGTTGTACTCGCGGCGGTGGAGCCATTCGATATCCTTGGCGGTCTTACGCCGGTTTTTGTTCCATTCCGGACGTTTCTTGATGCTATGGAGCTTGATGGCCTTCTCAGCCTTCTCTATGGCCTTGTCAAAATTGGTCTTCCCCAAATCACGGCTCGACTTATTGCCGACGGTATATAAGGGAATCATCTCCGTAAAATTGTCCTGATTGCCCGTCTCCTTCTCCAACGAGCCTTCAATATAAGCCTGTGCGCCGTTGTAATACACATTGTACCGGGTATTAAAAGCCTGCCACCAACGGGTAGTGGCTGTATTCTTTCCGCTGGAACATCCAACCAGCACGACCACGAGGACGGCCAGCAGGCAAAACATATATTTTTTGGAACAATGCATATCAAAATTATAACGAAAGCGACCGCCCGTTATTGCATCCTTCAGAATGAAAAACAAGGCACTCTACCTTATATAATAAGGCTAGTCTCACTACATGAAATTTGGGGGCTTTAATGCCTCCAGAGCACAGAAGGGATAATATGCTCCTTACGAAAGTAGCGCTTATCAGCTAACCGATCGGTCAGGACAGAACAACGATGCTGGAAAGCGTCAGAACTTGTTCCATCCCATAACTTAGAATTTGCTACCCTAAAAGGCCTGACAACGCTCAATAGATAGATTTTTACCCGGCTAAGATAAGAAATATCAAAGAAAACGACTATCTTTGCAATAGAATAGGATGATCATATTCTGCCATTCAGAACTGATCTCCTAAACAAAAGAAACAGAATCATGAGATATAAGACCGAAAAGGAAAGCCACCCCTCAGGCAGCCTGAGATATGCAGCCATCGTCACCTTATTACTCTTCATAGCCACTGTCGGTCTGGGTACGCACAGCTATCGCAACACCCAACTGGCCGTGAACACCGACATGAGCCAGGCATTACAACAGGCATTACGCGAATATAGGGTGATCAACACGGATACCATCCAGGCCTTCAACAAGCATCTGCAAATACCGGCCCTCAAAGGGAAAGCTACCCTTGCCGTTGACACCCGCCGCAATGAGCTGCAGTGTAGGGCCGAATGTCCCTCGCTGACCATCCTTGCCCTTTCCGACCAGCGTCCTACAGCCCTGATGACCTTGCTTACGATGATGTGGCTGTTCTATTGCCGGTGGTACCGCCGACGGACCATGAAACCGGAAGGACTATGCCTCGGCAGGATGACCCTCGCCCCAGACGGAGAGACCTTCCTGACCGCAGGAGGCGACGACATCCATCTCACTCCCATGCAACGACAATTAATGATCATGTTCTTCCGCACACCCGGCCACCGGCTATCGAAAGCCGACATCTGTAATGCGCTGTGGCCGGGCAAGCCCGACGCCAGCGACACCCTCTACACTCTCATGCGAAGGCTCCGTCCTGTGATCGAACAGCACAGTGACCTCCGGATAGAAACCGACCGTGGCCGTTTCTATCGACTGACAATCAAATAGATAGAAATTGTCAGGCAAATGTCAGTAAAGTTATGGAGCTATAACGGATGAGGTTCCGTAACTTTGCTAAAAAAAGAATGAAACGACTTTTATCATTGGTATTGGTCACCTTCGTAATGGAAGTGGCCCATGCCCAATATGACAATGCTATTGTCACGGTCTCGACCGCAGGAAGGGAGACACCCCATGAAAGCACAATAAAGAGGTATCTTCTTATTCTTAGTACAAAAGGTGATACACCCATTGTACATAGTGCCAGCACGGAGCCAAGCCGCCCCTATACCACCCCTGCCACTTTTCATACCTGCCAATCTCGCCAGTGGATGCATCCATACAAGGCCTGCAAGAGTGACATCCGTCGGGTGATGCTCTTCCCGACACATACCTCCGAACCCGGACAGGACACAAAAAGAGCAGAAAGCGACTACGAAGCAATAAAACAATCCAAGGAGCTATGAAAAAACTACCTATCCTATTCCTTGGCAGCATCATCGTCATCGCTATTGTGTGCTACTCCCTAACGGCTAAGAAGAACACATTTGTACCTTATGAGACCATTCTTGCCAAATACCTCAACTCTGCTACCTACTGCACCTGCGAGGACCCCAATTTCCAAACCACTATAAAGGTACCGGGCAGATTCGTGAAAGAGGAAGACTCGGTAGCTGCCGCTTACAGTTATGCGCGCTACGCATACTATCCGGCGGCCTCTTATCGTGACGCAAAAGGACAGCTCATACTCGAATACTCTGCCACACCCTTCATGAATCAAGCCCAATGGACTGGAAAGATCGACAGTACGACTTGCCAAGGCGACTACATCGTCTATGCCAAGTCCGTGCGACGACAAAAGATGGTGTTTACCTACAGTCTGGCGTATCCCCTGGCGTATGACGCCTGTGTATCAAGACTGAAAAAAGAGATCAAGAACTGGAATCCATGGGGCGATGACCGGCCCAAACCCCGAAAGATGCTGGAGCTTTATCAAGAACCCGTGGAACCTTATTACCCTGGTTGGACGGAAGGAATGGCACCCATACCCATAGGAGAAAAAAGTAAGACTCGGTAGCTGTCGCTTACAGTTATGCGCGTTATGCATACTATCCGACGGCCTCTTATCGTGACGCAAAAGGACAGCTCATACTCGAATACTCAGCCATACCTTTTATGGATCAGGCCCAACAGACTGAAAAGATCGACAGTACGGCTGCCAAGGCGGGCTCACCCGATAAATACAGGGGAGATATGCTGC
>HF988550.1 GCA_000431975.1 Prevotella sp. CAG:924
TATTTTATGTTATCTCTTTCCTCCGAAGTGTCCTCTTGATGAGGATGAGCCGGACGACTTGCCGCCTCCGAAACTTCTGGATTTGAAACTGCTGCTGGATGATCCCCGGCTCTTGAGCGTGTTGCCTACACTGCGCGAGCTGGACGGTGAACTGAACGACCGGTTAGGGGTCGGCAGGGTGCGTGGGGCGCTTCAACCATAATGATGCCCAAATCATGGTACTTTTTTCTTTGTGTTTCATGGTAGGGAGATTGTGAATACATGCGTTCACAATCTGAACTGACCATATTCTGGCATGGTATGCATAACCGGGGGCTGATTATGAACCCATTTATGCTTATTTTTGAAAACAGAATCCAGATATAGGAAGATAACTACAACAGAATCCTGTTTCCATTTACACAAAGTTTTGGTCAATGTCCTATGTTTTAAGATTACCATAATAGTAATATTTTGAACAGAAAAAGAAGTATTATTTCTTTTATTGTTCAAAATATTGCTATA
>HF988551.1:0-453 GCA_000431975.1 Prevotella sp. CAG:924
AATGTCATCGGCAGATACATTCATTTCTATAACTATCATCGCCCGCATATGAGCATCGGATATAAGGTACCTGCCGTGGCGCATTTGGAGCAGGGGGAACAAAAAAGAATGTGGAAAAAGAAAAATTATGCATCAAAAAGCGTCAAAAATGAAAATAATAATGTATTATTGCAAAGCCGAACGACAGGGGCGGGTGAAAGCGTATGCCGGAGCACCTGACCAAAAATCGAATGCCCCATCGAGGGGCATCCGATTTTGCCGAACAACAAAGTCGGACTCTGCGTGTCCAGAGTATCTGACTATAAAAACAGTACTACTTACAAGGAGGTGTCTACTTATACAGCACCATTGTTAAAGAAGTGTCGACTGACTTAGGTTATAAAACAAAAAAGTGTCTAGTGAAATCAGGAAAAGACACAGTACTAACTTTTCTTAGAACCAGTACTAACTTTC
>HF988551.1:528-28669 GCA_000431975.1 Prevotella sp. CAG:924
TAACTTTCTCTAGAACCAGTACTAACTTGCCATTCCCTACCGGGTAGGATGCCCGCAAAGGGAGATATGGAGACGGCAGCCAACCGGGCCAAAGCTATCCGGTGAGGCAGATCGAAAAGAATGGCAACCTATTTTTATTTACACGCTATGGCTTCGGATGCCGCAACAAACGATGCGGGCCATCCGATAAAGACAGGAAGATCCGATAGGGATCATTTCCAAGTATGCCGGTTGTTGTGTCCTTCTGGCTGTGACGGTCGGCAAGGCTGGATCGGAAGGATCAGAATTAATATGTATAGCCGTATGCGCCACGCCTTGCCGTAAGCGTTTCGTGATTGCCTGTCTCCACTACCTTACCTTTATCCAATACCACTATCTGGTCGGCATTCTTTACCGTACTCAGTCTATGTGCCACGATAACCACCGTCTTGCCCTTGTAAAACTCGTCGAGGTGCTCCACTATCATACGTTCGTTATTGGCATCGAGCGAGTTGGTGGCTTCGTCAAGGAGGATATAGTCGGGGGGCTTATACACGGCTATGGTCGCCCATCAGCTTGGTGTCGAAGACACGACATAGGAAGCTTTAAGAGCTTAATAAAGAAGTCGCTTACCAACGAGATGTTAATGCGTAGCGAGATATGGAGCAGCAGCCATCGACGAATAAAATCAATGGCTGTTCGACTAATGGTAAGCATCAGCTGTCCCAAGAGTATCAGCCATATAAAACCGATATTCTGATTCTTGATGCCCACGTCCACAATGGACTGCGTGAGGAAGGGAAGGATAAGCTGCAGCAAACTTCCCACCAACATATTCGGCCACCTTTAATTCAAACCCCTTAGGCTCTTCTGCCAGTTCCGATATGGAATGCCCCAGCGGATCCACAACCGTAACAAACCCCGCCCAGCCGAAGTTGTAGGGATAAAGTACGGGGATGTTCCGGTCCTTGCAGATCTCATCGAAGACGAAAGGAGTATTGTCCTTAAAGTCCAAGGCGTTGACGGCCACATCATGCCCGTTCAGCATTTTCTCAATATTGCCGGGAGCCAGAAATTCTGTGTAGAATCTAATATGCGCATCGGGATTGATGCTTAGCAAACGCTCTGCCAAACACTCCGCCTTGTATCTGCCAATATCATTCTCCGTATAGTTCTGTCTGTTAAGGTTGCTTCGCTCCACTTTGTCGCCATCTATAATGGTGATGTGTTCAAAGCCAAACCTTAAGGCACATTCTGCCACAATACTGCCTATTCCTGCAGCGCCAAGGAATATTTTATAATCCTTGACCATATTTTGTTCCCTTTCGCTCATATAGAGCCGGTTCCTACTGTATCTTTCTTCCATAATAAATCTATTTTTTGCAAAAAAGGCGCAATAAAATTTCTAAGCACTACACAAAAGTGTAAAAGATTGGCATTACAAGAATTATTTTAGAACTTTTATAATGACGTGCCCAATGAGTCGGACAAAAAACTTTATTGACTTCCGTAAGCGCGGAAATCTTGAAGGACTTGTACTGCACTCGGACCAGGGATGGCAGCACAAACAATACGGATACCGCAAAAAGCTTCAGGATGGGCCCACCGTGCAGAACATGTCGAGGAAGGACAACTGCCTTGACAACGCCGTCAAGGAGAACCTCTTCGGCATGATGAAGACCGAGCTTCTGAATCCGGGAAACTACAGCTCGCTAAAAAGGTTCGGCAGAGAGCTCAGAGAACACTAAGATACTACGGATAAGATTAGACTGAAAGGTATGGCACCCGCTAAATACAGAAACGAGTATAAGAACATATTATAATTTAACCTCCAACTTATTGGGTGCACGCCATAGGGTGCGTCCGCATATCATAATCCCACACCCATCATTCGTACCTACAAATAAGGTGTATCGGTCTAATAGCGGATTGATACTAAAATAAGCCCTCCGGAAATGTGAAAATGATTCATTCCCAGAGGGCTTTTATTTTATGTGATAGGTTATGGAAAAGATAACCTATATAATTATGTGCGAGATCATGCCAATGCCATTACAAGAACCTGCGTGACAATGATATGAAGGAACATCGCAAACGGATAAACCGTTGCATAGCCTACTGATGGGGTATCTGAAGAAGTCAGGCCTGATGCATAGCTCAAAGCCGGAGGATTGGTATTGGCGCCGGACAACACACCCAGAAGGGTGTAGAAATTGAGATGCAGCACATAACGGCCAATGACAGCACCCAAGATCAATGGTATCAACGTTATCAACAAGCCATAGGCAAACCATTGTAGTCCCACCATGGTAGGCACCGTGGCAAAGAAGTCCTTTCCTGCACCAATGCCGACACACGCCAGGAAAAGACAGATGCCTACCTGACGGATCATCAAGTTGCCACTAATCGTATTGTACGTCACCAGATGATACTTAGGTCCAAAATATCCGATAAGGATGGCAACGACCAGCGGACCGCCAGTCAGTCCCAAACGTACAGGCGTAGCGATGCCGGGGATGGGGATGGGCAGATCGGCCAGAAGAGCACCTAAGGCGATGCCGAGGAAGATAGGGATCAGATTAGGATAGTTCAACCGCTTCATCTGATTGCCTAACAGTTTCTCCACATGACTGATTGCCAGCTCCGTACCAACCACTGTGAGTTTGTCGCCCAACTGGAGTTTCAGAGTAGGCGTAGCCACAAGGTCTACGCCGGCACGATTGATGCGGGTCACACTGGCACCAAGGTTCGACCGTACTTTCAACTGTGACAGTGTCTGACCGTTGATGCCGGGACGTGTGACGAGCACCCGGCGGGAAATCAGCATGCCATCGTTCTCGTCCCAGACGCGGTCTACAGGCTTGCCCAACAAGGTCTGAATAGGCTCGACATCGGCAGGTCCGGAGATGACCAACACGAGATCGCCATGATGGATCGTCGTGCTGCCGTTGACAAGCTCTTCCTCTCTGTTGCTTTCCTTCTTGATGATACGGGAAATGACGAACTTACGGTTCAGTATCTCACGTATCGTACGGATATTCTTGCCTTCAATCATCTCATTGTCCACCTCGACAGTGAAAGGCCGCACGGTAAGATCCTCAAGATGTCCAAGACCCCGCTCGGCATCCTCTTCCTCCCGCTCCTTATTGATACGCATTACAAAGCGCAGGAGCAGGAAGCACAGCACCGTACCGATGACGCCCATGGGATAAGCCACCGAATAGCCGACAGAGATGTTGGGATCGTCCAGACCATTGCTCAGATAGCTCCATGCCTGCTGTACGGCACCCAGTCCGGGAGTACTTGTGGTGGCACCCGAAAGAATGCCGGCCATGACAGTAATGGGAGTACCACTGGTATAATGTAAAACGATGGTCACCACTACAGCCAGCAAAACGACAACCACTGTCAGCAAATGAAGTGACCAGCCACCTTTTGCAAAGAGAGAGAAAAAACTCGGACCGGCTTGCATTCCAATGGAATAGACAAAGAGCACAAGGCCAAACTCCTTGAAAAAGTGCATGATATGGCCGTCAAGAGAGAAGCCCAGATATCCGAAGAGAATACCGATGAAAAGTACCCAGGCCATACCTAATGATACTCCCCGTACTTTCACTTTGCCTAAAGCCAGACCAATGGTGATCACCAACGCAAGAATCAGGAAGCTGTGTGTCACGCCCCCACCCCACAAATTGGGAAAACCATAAAATAGATTTTTGATTAATTCCATAATATGTTTAGAAATAATGTTGTTCTCAGGTAATCACGTGCAAAAATAACAAGTTTTTTTCGATTATCCATCACAACGGCAGGATTATTACCATTATAATTCACCTTGCCACCTCAATTCCCTTTAGTATGCCATTAGAGGTCTTGAGGAATTTCGCATCCATAAAGACAGAACAGGATGAAAAGCCGTAAATGATTCTTGACACAACCGGGCTGCAGCTGACCGCTCACATCTCCACGGAAAGCCGATTAGGACCGGCAAGATATGATGTCGTGACTCTTTGAGGGATATAGCCTATCCTTTATCATCAAAACGTGAAGCCATCTCTTGCATCTAAGCGGATTTTCGCCTGCGTTGAGGGATCATATCTTCATCGGCCCGAGACTATATAACCACCGGCCTTTGACTATATAATCATCAAATCCCTAAAGCCATATTACTTTTGCGGGCATATAAGAGTGATTTCCCCTAATTTAACCAGACCGCTTCGCTTTTTGGCAGACATCTTATAGAAAGCCATCCTAAAACAGCAGGCCACAGGCCAGAAGAATTCATCCTATTTTTCCTTACAGGCTACGATCCCCTGACAGGCAGCCGTCCGGACGTATTGTCTGTCATGACTGAATATATCCTTCGGAACATTCGACCGGAAAACACCCATATCGTTCCCTGAACCTATTGCCTGTCCTTGCAATGATACCATCTTAAAGCTGGAGATACCGAATATGGACTTGCATTATGTCAGATAATCTTTCATGGGCTTCCGCCTGATCAATCAAGTGAGTTCCGTCCAAAAGAAAAATTCATAAGGGTGGCTTTCCATCACATAACCGGCTAATTTTAAAAAGAAAAGGAGATTGATTCCCAAAATAATTATGTATATTTGTGCCCAAAATCCATCATAATATGTATTTTACAGGACTGATAATCGCTATACTTACTTTTCTCATCATCGGCGTGTTCCATCCCGTAGTGATCAAGACGGAATACTATTTTGGAACCCGGCCATGGTGGATTTTCCTCATTACCGGTGTCGCATGTGTCGTCATCTCCATCCTGGTGGAGAACACCGTTGCCTCCGCACTCATTGGCGTGCTTGGAGCCACGCTGCTTTGGTCCATCGGTGAGCTCTTCGAGCAGAAGAAACGCGTGGAAAAAGGATGGTTCCCGATGAACCCCAAACGGAAAGACCAGTACAAAACGAAAGAATAGCACCCCTGAACATCCCCCTTCCTCTATAACGGCTATGGTGACCTTGCCGTTTACGATCCTCTATCCATTCTAAAATTTCTATGAAGACAGAATTAATCCTTGTAGGCAAGACGGTGGACAAACATCTGAAAGCCTTGCTCGATGAGTATGCCGCACGCATCCCCCACTACATGCCATTCGACATACGTGTCATTCCGGAACTGAAAAACACAAAAAGTATGAGCGAGGCGCAGCAAAAGGAACGTGAGGGAGAGCTCATCCTCAAATCACTCCAACCTTCTGATACGGTTATCCTGATGGATGAGCATGGCAAGGAATACCGCTCCATCGAGTTCGCTTCCTGGATGCAACATTGTCAGAGCATAGCCCGTAAGCTGGTCTTTGTCATCGGCGGTCCCTACGGCTTCAGCGATGCCGTCTATGCCCGGGCAAATGGTAAGATATCGCTTTCCAAAATGACCTTCTCCCACCAGATGGTTCGTGTCATCTTCGCCGAACAGATCTATCGTGCCTGCACGATTATCAAGGGAGAACCGTATCACCACGAATGATCCCATACCTGCACTTTTCCGGTAAAAGGCAAGAAAGCCATCCATCATACTCACACTACGGGGCATAGGGATAAGAGCCACACCGACATTTATCCCGGACCGCAGGCCTGTCACTGCTGACACTATCCCCGCAACCCGGACAAGCACGACATCACCCTGACTGCCACCTTGACTGACGGAGCCTGTTACTTACCTCCTTGGCATTCGAATTTTGACACGAATAAGGTGGAAGTCAACCAAGGTGACGGTCATGAAATGAAAGCTTTAAACTCATCCGACAGTGAGACAGCACGTCTGCTAAATCAGATTGCCCTTTCCCTGACGCACGACCTCCGGCTCTCCATTCGTACAGTCGACAATGGTGGAAGGCTCGGTACCGCCTATGCCCGCATCGAGAATAAGATCGACCTCCTCTCCCCAACGCTCGTTGATCAGCGACGGGTCCGTAAGATATTCCATGTCATCGTTTTCGTCATAGGGCACCGTGGCAGAAAGCAGCGGAGCGTCCATCTCCTTGCAGATCAGGCGCACGATTTCACAGTCGGGCACACGGATACCTACCTCCTTACGACCTCTGAAAATCTTGGGCAGATGACTGCTCGGATTGAGAATGAAGGTGAACGGGCCGGGCAAATTGCGCTTGAGCGTTCTGAACGTGACATTATCGACCTTAGCGTACTCGGCAATGTGGCTCAGATCCGCCGCCACGATTGACAGATAATGCTTCGACGGATCAATACCCTTTATTCGACAAATCTTCTCCACTGCCCGCTCTTTCAATGCACAACAGCCGATGGCGTAAGTGGTATCCGTAGGATAGATCATCACGCCACCGTCCTTCAACACGGCAACGATATTGTCGATGACATCCTGTGAATTGTTCTTTTCGTAAATCTTGATCAACATTGTCTTATCCTTTCTTTTCTAAGAGATCCTGCAAACGTATGAGCTCGTCACGATACTGTGCGGCCTGGATGAAGTCAAGATCCTTCGCGGCCTTCTCCATCAGGGCCTTCGTATTGTCGATCGTAGCCTGCAGCTCCTCCTTATTCATCTTCGCTACTATAGGCTCGGCAGCAAAGGCGGCAGGCTCGGGCTCGATATACGGGCGGGCATAAGCATTGCCCCGGGCCATGGCCGTCTTCGTTCCCGTGTCCTCACCGGTAGGAAGACTACCTTTAATTTCCTTTACAATCTGCTTAGGAGTGATGTGGTGATCCTCATTATACTTAAGCTGTATGGACCGGCGACGGTTGGTCTCATCTATCGTCTGCCGCATGCTCTGGGTGATCGTGTCGGCATACATGATCACCTTGCCATTGACATTACGGGCCGCACGACCTGCAGTCTGTGTCAATGAGCGTCTGCTACGCAGGAATCCTTCCTTGTCAGCATCCAGAATGGCGACGAGTGATACCTCTGGCAAGTCAAGTCCCTCACGCAACAGGTTCACTCCGACCAAGACATCAAATTCGCCTGCACGCAGTCCGTTCATAATCTTAATGCGATCGAGCGTCGCCACATCACTGTGAATGTAGTTAGCCTTCACGCCATGGTTGAGCAGATACTCCGTAAGTTCCTCAGCCATACGCTTGGTAAGCGTGGTGACCAATACACGCTCATTACGTTCTATGCGTTGCCGGATCTCCTCCAGCAGATCATCTATCTGGTTCTCCGACGGACGGACCTCAATAGCCGGATCGAGCAGTCCCGTAGGACGGATAAGCTGCTCTACCACCACGCCATCGGCCTCTCGAAGCTCGTAGTCGGCAGGAGTGGCACTGACATAGATGGCCTGATGGATCAGCTGATGGAACTCCTCAAAGCGCAAGGGACGGTTGTCGAAAGCGGCAGGCAGACGGAATCCGAACTCCACCAGATTCTGCTTGCGCGAACGGTCGCCGCCGAACATGGCATTAAGTTGCGGTATCGTCTCGTGGCTCTCATCGATCACCAGCAAATAATCTTTCGGGAAAAAATCGAACAGACAGTAAGGACGCTCGCCCGCCTCCCTACCGTCGAAATAACGGGAGTAATTCTCAATACCCGAGCAATAGCCAAGCTCCTTGATCATCTCGATATCGTACTCCACCCGCTCCTTGATACGCTGCGCCTTGATATCGTCGTGCAGACTCTTGAAATAGTCTACCCGCTCCGTGAGATCATCCTGTATCTGTCGGATGGCATTGTCCACCGTTTTCTTGTCCGTGACAAAGAGGTTGGCAGGATAAATCTGATACTCCTCAAACTCCTGCACCGTATGCATGCTGACAGGATCCACCTCGGCTATCGAGTCGATCTCATCGTCCCACCATGTCACACGAAGCACGTAGTCGGAATAGGCCATGGCTACAATGACTGTCTCTCCCTTGACTGAGAAATTGCCACGTGCCGGTTCGAGATCGTTGCGTACATAAAGTGCGTTGACAAGCGACCGGAGAAAATCATTGCGCTCGAGCTTCTGTCCCCGCCTCAGAGAGATGATGCTCTCTTTCATGGCCACAGGCCCGCCCATGCCATAGATACACGAGACTGACGACACAATGATGACGTCGTTGCGTCCGGAAAGCAGATCGCTGACAGCCTGCAAGCGGAGCTTGTCGATCTCCTGATTGATGGCAAGGTCTTTCTCGATATAGGTGTCGCTCGAAGGCAAGTAGGCCTCCGGCTGATAATAGTCATAATAGGATACGTAATAGTCTACGGCATTGTGCGGAAAGAAGGCTTTCATCTCCTCGTACAACTGCGCCGCCAAGGTCTTGTTGTGCGAGATGATCAAAGTCGGTTTGTTGGTCTGGGCAATGACATTGGCTACGGTAAAGGTCTTTCCCGAACCGGTCACGCCCAGGAGCACTTGTGCAGGATCGCCCCGCTCAACCCCTTCGACAAGCTGGCGGATCGCTTCGGGCTGGTCGCCCGTAGGCTTGAATTTTGAAATCAGCTGGTAATCCATACCGCAAAAATACTAATAATTTTCAAGGTTGCCTAATTTTATACTAAAAATCACGCTGATGGCTTTGTCAATCGGGGAAGATTGTGTAAATTTGCAAATCAATAATAATGTCATTATTACGAATGAGAAAAAGAATCGCCGTTTATTCTCTCGGTGCTCTCTGTCTTCTTTTCAGCAGTTGTGCCCAAGAATTCAACCAGGTATACAAGTCTCAAGACTACAACTATAAGTACGAGTATGCCAAGGAGTGTTTTGCCAAAGGCAAATACTCCCGTGCCACCACTCTCCTTCAGGATCTCATCATTCAGATGAAGGGACACAAGGCCGAGCAGGAAAGTCTGTACATGCTTGCCATGTCGGAATATTGCGACATGGATTATACTACGGCATCCGAAGCTTTCAAGAAATATGTGAAAAGCTATCCGCGCGGTACTTATGCAGAGCAGGCTACCTACTACATCGGTCAGAGCCTGTATATGTCAACTCCTGAGCCACGTCTCGACCAAAGTCAGACCGTGAACGCCATCTCAGCCTTTCAGGACTATCTCGACATCTATCCTGACGGATCACTGCGTCAGGACGCGCAACAGAAACTGATAGACCTGCAGGAAAAGCTCGTAACCAAAGAGCTTTATTCGGCCCAGCTATATTATAATCTCGGTACCTACTTCGGTAACTGTACCAGTGGTGGCAACAATTATGAGGCATGCATCGTCACCTCACAGAATGCCCTGAAAGACTATCCTTATTCCAACAAGCGCGAGGAGTTTGCCTCACTGATCATGCGAAGCAAATTCGAACTGGCCCAGCAAAGCGTTGAGTCAAAGCGCATAGAGCGCTTCCAGGATGCCGAGGATGAGTGCTATGGCTTCATCAACCAGTATCCCGACTCCAAGGACCGGAAGACAGCTGAAGAATATATCGAGAAGTGCAAGAAGGCATTGGGGAACGATAAGTCGGATAAACCGGAAGAGTAAACCGGCCTCTTGACAGAAAAGTGACGGTACGGAGAATGAGAACGGGATTTCCTGTATCTCCTCTTTCTTCCCTTCACAAAAAACAAGCATAAAGGAAACTATATAAATTCAATCAATAAGTTAATGGATTATAAGAAATCAAAGGCACCGGTAAATACGGTGACACGTAACATTATGGATCTCTGCAAGGAGACCGGTAATATCTACGAGAGCGTAGCTATCATTGCCAAGCGTTCTAATCAGATCGCAGCCGAAATCAAGACTGATCTGAACAAGAAGCTCGCAGAGTTTGCTTCTTATAATGACTCTCTTGACGAGGTGTTCGAGAACCGTGAGCAGATTGAGATCAGCCGCTATTATGAGAAGCTGCCGAAACCGACACTGTTGGCAACACAGGAGTTTGTCGAAGGCAACATCTATTGGCGTGATCCTTCCCAGGACAATCAGGAGGAGCGTAACTAATGATCCAGCGTAAGCAAACTATTTTTCTCCTGCTGGCGGTAATTGCCATGGTGGTGTGTCTCTGTCTGCCTATCGGCACATTCGAACCTGCCACCATGACGCAGGCCACACGATGGTTCAATATCGGCTTTATGTCGGCCGGCCAACCGGTAGCATGGCATCCCGTGCCTTTCGTAATACTTGCCGTAACGGTCATCCTCAGTCTGGTTGACATCTTCCGTTACAATCACCGGGTATCACAGGCACGTTGGTGTCTTTGGTCAATGCTGATCATAATCGTGTGGTATGTCTACGCAGGACTGGGAGCCTTCCTAATCTTCTCTGACAAAGGATCGTTCCATGTCGGATGGGCATCCTGCCTGCCCTTGGTCGCCCTCATTCTCTTGCTGCTTGCCCGTCAGGGTATCTTGGCAGACGAGAAGCTGGTACGCTCAATGGACCGCATCCGATAAACAACGAAGATCGCATAGAAAAAGTTAAAGAGCCAAGTGCCTTAACTCCTTTTCATAAACATTTACCCCCAATCGGTTGAATGACCGATTGGGGGTAAAAAATTAAGGGGGAAACAAGTCTCAATGATTTGCCTCCCCCTTTTGTTTGGTTAATATTATTGTTGTAAGGTCTGTAGATTACTTCTTGAAGTAGCGGTTGTACAGACCGGTGAAGCCGGCAGCGTGACGAGCCTCGTCCTTAGCCATCTCGTGGATGGTGTCGTGGAGAGCGTCAGAACCTTCCTGCTTAGCCTTCTTAGCCATCTCAAACTTCTCCTCGCAAGCGCCACGCTCAGCAGCGATACGCATCTCCAGGTTGGTCTTGGTGTCCTTGAGAACCTCGCCCAGCAGCTCTGCATAACGGCTTGCATGGTTAGCCTCCTCATAAGCATAGTGCTCAAATGCACGTGCTACCTCGGGATAGCCCTCACGATCGGCCTGACGTGCCATAGCCAGATACATACCTACCTCACTGCACTCACCTGCAAAGGTGTCCTTGCAATGCTGAACCAGTTCAGGGCTTACCTTGTCGTCGTAAGCTGAACCCAGCGTGTGAACAGTTGCGAACGTATAGTCATCGGTTGCGGGTGCTACATACTCCTTGATCTTGTCACCTTTAGCGTGGCAAACGGGGCAAACGGGTTCTGCGTCGGCACTCTCAAAGATGTGTCCGCATACACTGCAAATATACTTCTTATTCATAATGTGTGTTTATAAATGTTTAATATTATATTGAAAATTAATCTTTCTGCTTCTTGGCCGCACACTCACGACAAATGCCCTTGTAGTACAACTGGGCTTCATCGATGATATGTCCTTCCACACTTCGCGGGCCTTCCAACTTGGGAGCCGGCTCATCGAAAAGGTCGAAGACACGACCACACTCACGACACATGAAATGCACATGAGGATGAAGATCACCATCATAACACACCCTATGATCATCGATGGTGATCATCTGGGCTGCATGACGCTCCGAAAACATTCGAAGCGTATTATAGACGGTTGTTCTACTCAGTGTCGGAATCTTGTCAACCAACCCGACATACACATCCTCAATTGTGGGATGGATGGGATGGGTGAGCAAGAAATCCATAATCGCCAACCGCTGTAAGGACGGACGGATGCCTGCCTTTTGCAAGCGCTCATATGACTGTTGTCTCATAGTTGATATGTCTAAAAAAACAATAGTATTCTATACGGAGCGTCCCATGACGGTCTTTTCCGTTTAGTGTTCTATTCATCCGACAAGAGTAAATGATGTTACCCAAGAGGATGTCGTAAATCTTATATTGCAAATATAGACAAATTTCCATCAACCTCCAAACAAATATGGAAAATTTACAATTAATTAATAGAGGAATTTGACTATAACCGTTTAAATCACTTGTATGCGTACATTAAGGAAATGAAAGGCATCTCCATGACGTACAAATACCTAATTAAAAACAGCGCACTTGCATCGAAATGTGTTCGCTGACGAATATCAGGAATCCTACCCTATTCCAGGGTTATCGTCTTACTTGTCTTTGAAACATAGACAAAGACCATTTGCAAACACGAAATCACGCAAGTGCGCTGTTCCTATTTTTATTTCACACGTTCGATAAGCTCGTCAACAGATACGAGCTGCTGCTCGCCTGTCACCATGTTTTTCAACGTGATCTTCTGTTGGGCAATCTCATTCTCGCCGGCCAAGGCAACGAAAGCAATGCCTTTAGCGTTGGCATAGCTCATCTGCTTTTTCATCTTAGCCTTATCGGGATACACTTCTGTACGGATGCCAGCCTGACGTGTCTGTGCAGCGATGGGCAGGCAATAGGCTGTCTCCTTCTCACCGAAGTTGATGAACAACAGACGTGTTGCCGAAACAGCCTCCTTAGGATAAAGATCGAGAGCATTGAGTACATCATAGATACGATCGGCACCAAAAGAGATACCCACACCGGAAAGGCCGGGCATTCCAAAGATTCCCGTCAGATTGTCGTAACGACCACCACCTGTGATTGAACCCATTGGCGTATCGAGCGCCTTCACTTCAAAGATGGCACCCGTATAATAGTTAAGGCCACGAGCCAATGTGAGATCAAGCTCCATCTCATTTTTCAGTCCAACGGTCTTCAAGGCATCGAGGATGAAACGGGTCTCCTCCACGCCTTTCAGTCCTGTCTCCGAGGTCTTGAGCACATCGGCAATAACTGCGAGTTTCTCATCGTTGGTTCCCGACAAGGAGATAATTGGCTGCAACTTGCAGATGGCTTCCTCGGTGATACCATCGGCACGCAGTTCCTCATTCACCTTGTCCAGTCCAATCTTGTCGAGCTTGTCGATAGCTACCGTGATATCCACGATCTTGTCAGACTCGCCAATCACCTCGGCTATACCCGTGAGGATCTTGCGGTTGTTGATCTTGATCTGCACACGCACGCCCAGACGCTGGAACACCGTATCAACGATCTGCATGAGCTCCACCTCATTGAGAAGGGAGTCAGATCCTACGACATCGGCATCACACTGGTAGAACTCGCGATAACGACCCCGCTGAGGACGGTCGGCACGCCATACGGGCTGGATCTGATAACGCTTGAAAGGCAGCTGAAGCTCGTCACGATGCATCACCACGTAACGTGCGAACGGCACAGTGAGATCATAGCGCAGACCTTTCTCACAAAGTTTGGCTGCCAGATGCAGACTGTCACGGCTACGCAGCTCATCGTCTGTGATCTTATTCAGATAATCACCGGAGTTGAGTACCTTGAAGAGCAACTTATCGCCCTCCTCGCCGTACTTACCCATAAGAGTGTGAAGCGTCTCGAGAGCAGGCGTCTCAATCTGCTGAAATCCGTAAAGTGCATATACCTCACGGATGGTATTGAAGATATAATTGCGTTTGGCCATCTCTTCAGGTCCGAAATCTCGGGTACCCTTAGGGATAGATGGTTTGTTTGCCATAATTTTTTTTCTTTGACTTATTTACGTACAATGGTCTGTGCACGGTCCGGACCGATGGAGATGATACGGATAGGTGTTTCCAGCTCAGCCTCGAGGAATGCGATGTAGTCCTTGAAAGCCTTGGGGAACTGATCCTCAGAAGTGAACTTCGTCATATCGGTCTTCCAACCGGGCAGATCCTTATAAATAGGAGTAACGTTGTCGATATTGTAGGGGAAATCGCGTGTCTCTGTTCCGTCAGGCAACTTATAAGCCACACAGGCACGGATCGTATCAAAACCATCGAGGACATCGCTCTTCATCATGATCAGCTCCGTCACGCCGTCAACCATGATAGAATAGCGCAACTGTACAAGATCAATCCAACCACAGCGACGCTCACGACCCGTCACGGCTCCGTACTCATGGCCGAGGTCACGGATGGTCTTGCCTGTCTCATCGAAAAGCTCCGTGGGGAAAGGACCGGCACCTACACGTGTGCAATAAGCCTTCATGATACCGAAGACCTTACCGATCTTATTGGGACCTACACCCAGACCGGTACAAGCACCGGCACAGATGGTGTTGCTGGAAGTCACGAAAGGATAAGAACCAAAGTCGACATCAAGCATCGTGCCCTGGGCACCTTCTGCAAGGATGTTCTTGCCTTCACGAAGAAGCGTTCCTACCTCAAACTCGCTGTCTACGATTGGGAACTGACGAAGATATTCCACGCCCTCCATCCAATGTTTCTCTGTCTCTTCCAAAGTAGAGAAATCGGTCCAGCCAAGAGCCTTGAGCATCTCAAGATGACGGGCCTTGTGAGCAGCGTATTTCTCATCGAAATGATCGAGGATGTCGCCGACACGCAGACCGTTACGGCTCACTTTGTCAGTATAAGTCGGGCCGATACCCTTACCGGTCGTTCCGACCTTGGCCTTACCCTTGGCAGCTTCCTGTGCACGGTCGAGCAGACGGTGGGTAGGCATGATGAGATGGGCCTTCTTGGAAATATGAAGATGGTGCTTGAGCTCATGACCGCTCTTTTCCAGGTCTTTGGCCTCGTCCATAAAAAGGTCGGGAGCCAGAACAACACCGTTGCCGATGATGTTAACCTTTCCGCCCTGGAAGATACCGGAAGGAATGCTGCGAAGCACATACTTCTGGCCTTCAAACTCAAGCGTATGGCCAGCATTGGGACCACCCTGGAAACGGGCTACCACATCGTACTGCGGCGTGAGCACGTCGACTACTTTTCCTTTACCTTCATCGCCCCACTGGAGACCCAGCAGAACATCAATTTTACCTGTATTCATCTGTCTCAGCTTTTATAGTTGTTGTTTATTTCTTCTTTCAATATTGACCTAACAGCCATCCTTCTGACACTGATCGGTCTGATGTGGCCAGTTAGGCTGACTACATATTTTTCTGCTCCACAGTCTTATCGATCTGGCGTTGCGCCCTTGTTATCTTCGCTGCGCAAGAAGAGCAAATGCCATAGACATACAGCGCGAACTCTTCCTTTCGGAACCGTCGGAGAACCACCTTCTTCATGGCTTCCTCAACAGCAGGAATCTTCACCTCGGTCACCTTGCCGCAAATCGTACATATCTGATGGCAATGATTATCAGCCCGGGAAGCCACCTCATAAGTGGTCTTCCCCATGAGCCGGTGACGAACGATAAGATTGAGTCTCAAGAAAAGACGCAATGTATTGTAAACCGTGGCACGGCTCACGACAAAGCGCCGCTGCTCAAGGACCTCCTGTAGCTCTTCTACCGTGAAATGGCCCTCAAAACTGAAGATTGAGCAAAGGATAGCCTCCCGCTCGGAAGTATGACGCAGATGCATCGCTTCAATATAAGCATCAAGCACCTTTCTTGCCTCTTCTAACTGCTTGCTCTTCATCGGTAAATTATTTACGGACCAGACACTAACCTTCTTAAAAGCCTTGCAATCCTTTAGTATACTCTAGGACCGAAAATAGCAGTGCCTACTCTTACCATCGTCGAACGGCACTCTATTGCGATCTTGTAATCATGGCTCATGCCCCAAGAGCGTTCGCAGAAGGAGGGCTCATCAGCAAAATACTGTGCCTTCACCTCATCGAAAAGATCGGCGGCTAATGTCATCTCGCGACGGATCTGATCCTCATCGTCTACATTGCTGGCCATCATCATCAGGCCACAAATACGGACATGCTGCAGACCGCGCCACTCACCGGCAGCGAGCATCTCACGGAGAGCTGCAGGAGAGAAGCCATATTTTGACTCTTCCTCTGCGATATGAAGCTCAAGGAGAACATCGATAACCCGGTCATGCTTAGCTGCCTGCTTGTTGATCTCCTTCAAGAGCTTCATGGTGTCGACCGCCTCTATCATCGTAATGTAAGGCGCAATATATTTCACCTTGTTAGTCTGCAGATGACCTATGAAATGCCATTGGATATCCTTCGGCAATACATCCACCTTCTGCGAGAGCTCTTGCTCATGACTCTCACCGAAGATGCGCTGTCCCACCTTATAGGCAGCTTCTATGTAGGTGGCAGGATGAAATTTGCTGATGGCAACAAGCCTGACACCTTGAGGCAGATCGGCCAACACTTTCTTAAGCCGGCCGGCCACATCGATATCATTATATTTTGTTTCTTCCATCATTGTGTACTCTGTTATTTCTCATATTCGGGCTTGTCGTCCTCTTTCTTTTCAGAAGGGGCTCTATGCTCGAACACATCCATGATATGGGTCTCTGTCATCGATGCTACTACATAGTCGATAGATGTCGTGCCCATGACTTCCTGGATATTCTTTACTGCACCCTCAAAGGTGCCGGCCTGCACGAGATAGATGACATTGGAACGTTTTTCCTTTTCCGTCTTCTCGTCAAGTGTGATGAACTGCAGCTTGGCTTTGTACCAACGGTCATCATTCTCACGATCGCTGAAGAAGATCTCATGATAAGCTGCAGGCGCAATGCCCGTGATCTTAAACTCTCCGCTGATGTATGCACTCATCTCATCGATGATTGTACTCTCGGCCTCCGCAAAGCTGAGGGCATCAACGACGTACTGTTCCGTAACGGGCTTCATCATTCCGTTTTCATGCATTTTATCATATCTGATCTTGGTCTCAAACCAACTAGCTGTTCTTGCTTTCATTTCTTATATATTTTACTTTAAATTGTTATCCGAAACTAAATTGTCAGAGCACTTGCAACCTTAATCCGTAACGGCCACGCCATTAAAGAAATTGTCCAGCGACCGATAGGCATAGGCTGCGCGGTCATGCAGATTGGGCATGCTACGGATATGCTGAAGCAGATCTGCCGTTTTCTTCACGGCATTCTGATAGTTCTCCGGGGTGATGCGCTCGCTCATCTTTTCGGCCATCTTCTGGTCAAAGGAGAAATAATGCACAAGCCAGTTGACGAACTGCTGACGCTGGATCTCGCTCACCTTGTCCACAGACGTGTCGCGCAAGATCTTCGAACGGCTGATATGGAACACCAGCTGATCAGGCTCTCCGCCCCGCTGACCATGAAGATATTTTTTCTCATAGTCGAAATAGCAGTCACAGAAACCATTGTCGGCCATTGCTTTCAACTCTGTCTTGGCAGGCTCAAGCACACGACGGCAGAAATCACTGAACTTCTTATAATTCGTCTCCAGACGCAACATCTTCCGGAACTCAAGAGTATCTATCACCGCAAATCCTTTCTTCAGCCAGCTCTCTATGAACATATAGATGCGCTGTGTATAGCGGTTGTGACATGCGAAAACAATCTCCTTGCCGATATGATGATAACCGAAGTCGAGGCTGACAAGACGACGGGCCACATCCGGATCCATTTTCAGAATAGCATACTTCTGATAGATGCCCGGATCCTCCGGAATATAGACATCACATAATGTGGTGTACTTCTGATAGCGGCGTCCGTCATGAGTCTTATAAGGGATATCTACCGGCACAGTGGAAAGCATACGGAGACTATAACGCAGATCTGGATAATGATTCGGATCAATACCAAGATCCTTGAAAAGTGTACGGATTTCTATCTTGCCGTCCGGATCGAGCTCATTCTCCCGAAACAATTCCGGAGCAGACTTCACCTTATTGAGGATATCGTGAAGACTACTCTGCATAAATTGTATGATAGCGACCAGGATACGAATTTGAATAAGGGAATAGTCGTGACGCATCATCGTCACGGCAATAGGTTGTAACAACCAGGTCTCATCTTTCAATGGGATGAGATCGGTAGAGACGGTGGCACGCTTCAGCGTACGTTTCTTTCCTTTGCCTACATTCGCGGTGCGCTTGCGCGTCCGGGTGGCAGTAGTCTTTGCTGTGGTCTTTGTGGATGTTGCAACTGTCATTTGCGTACAAAGATAAAACTATTTTCCGATACCTACAAACATATTCCTCTTTTTTCTGAAACAACAAAAAAACGGGCAAGCCGACACACGTTCGACTTGCCCGGATAACTTATTGGCTGAATGGAATTTCCTGTCTTCCGATCTTCAGTCCGGCAGACGGATATATCCATTCTTTCTGATTCGATCTTTACTTCTTCAGCAGACTCTCAAGTTCCTTAGCCTTAGGATCATTCAGCTGATAGTAAGTGCTGTAGAGATAGTAAGCCCACTTGGCCTGCTCCTGGTTAGGATCGAGCTGCTGAGCATGCT
The DNA here is from genome assembly GCA_000431975.1 of Prevotella sp. CAG:924. GTDB lineage: Bacteria > Bacteroidota > Bacteroidia > Bacteroidales > Bacteroidaceae > Prevotella. The sequence goes on from HF988551.1 coordinate 18,499, forward strand.
CCAGATAGCCCTTAGCCTCGTTGTAAAGAGCGGTCTGAGCATTCTTGTCATTGACAATGCCCGAAGCCTTCTGATTAAGAACGGCACCTGTCAGGGTCAGCACTGCTACATTGTCAGGCTGAAGCTTCAAGGCATGCTTGTAGCAGTTGATGGTCTCATCCCAGTTTGGCTTCTCAGCCTTTGCCTCCTGATTCATCAGGGTCTGTCCCTTCATAGCCCAACCAAAATAGTTGTCAGGATTCTTCTGGATCATACCATCAAGAAGCTGAAGCAACTCAGTTGTCTTATTCATTGAATAATACATGTTGCTCAGTGCCTGCATGGCAGCCTCGTTGGTAGGATCTTTCTCGATCATACCCTTCACTTTCTCTACATAAGCCAACGAATCTGCCTGAGTCTTCAGGCCACGGGCAGCAAGCGTAAGCTGGAATGCCTTGGCGTCACCAGCTATCTTAGCAGTGTCCGATGCTGCGACGGCAACATACTTCTCTGCCAGATCAGTCTTGCCTGTACGGTCAGCATACACAGCTGCATAGTAAGCAACCAGACCGGCATTGGGATCTTCCGTAGCCTTTGTCGACTCGAAGAGAGGATTGTTATGTGTCTCGGTCAGAGCGCCCCAATACTTCACGAGATTCTCATTGTCATTGTTGCTGGCTGCCCACTGACCGGCATTAAGAAGCTGGATACGGGCATTTGCCACATTGGGACCGAGAGACTTCGTAAACTTGGGAGCCACTTTACCCTTCTCGTTAGGCTCGTTGTCATACTTAGCACATTCAACAGCAGCCTTTGTAGCATTGTAGGCAGCATCGTACATAGCGAGAGAATCGGCCTTTGTAAAGGTCTGCTTGGTCATTGCAGCCGTCTGCATAGCCAAGTTCTTGTCATTAAACTCTGCAAGTGCCAGTGTAGCCAGCTTGTTATAAGCCTTAGCCTTTTCTGCAGCGCTGGTCATAGAGCTCAAGTTGCTCTGAAGCAACTGACTGGCCTCTGCATACGTCTTAGCCTTCATCACGGCTTTCAGGGCATCACTGTCGCCTGCGAAAGCTGCGGATACTCCCAGTACCAGCGCAGCTGCGATCATGAATTTTCTCATAGTTCTTATTGATTGAGTGATTCTAATTCTTAATTATTTGAAGGCTCCTCTTCCGAAGATTGGTCTTCGGTGGTGTCAACAGGGTCCTCAGTCATCTGCTCCTTTACCTCTGTGAGGGGAGTAGCCTTCATATCTTTGGCGATCTCTTCCTCGTTTTGCTGCATCTGCTGGCGGCTCTGCTCTTCCACTGTCGCTTCCAGTTCGGAGCTCATCACCTTGCAGACACTGGCAATGGAATCATTTTTCTTCGTCAAATTAATAAGGTGTACGCCCTGGGCTGTACGTCCGATGACACGAATCTCCTGGACGGGCAAACGAAGGGTTATGCCACTCTTATTGATTATCATCAGATCGTTCTCGTCCGTGACATTCTTAATCGCCACGAGACGGCCGGTCTTCTCTGTGATGTTCAGCGTCTTCACGCCACGAGTGCCACGGTTGGTCTTACGATAGTCTTCCACCATCGACCGCTTGCCATAGCCGTTCTCACTGACTACCATCACGGTCTCTGTCTCGGCATTGTTCACAACGATCATACCAACTACTGCATCATCGTCATTATCAATCCTCATGCCGGTCACACCGGTAGAGTTGCGGCCCATGGCACGGACGTTACTCTCGTCAAAGCGTACGGCACGACCATTGCGGTCAGCCAGGATCAACTCATTCTTTCCGTTTGTGAGACGAACATCTACGACCTCATCGCCCTCAAGGATGTTGATTGCGATGACACCCTTAGAACGCGGGTTAGAATACTGCTTCAGGCAAGTCTTCTTCACAATACCGCTCTTGGTGGCAAAAACGACATAATGGCTGTTGACAAATTCCTCATCGTCCAACCGGTGTCCACGAAGACGCAGGAATGCATTTACAGCATCGCCCGGTTCGATGTCAAGCAGATTCTGAATGGCACGTCCCTTAGACGTCTTGTCGCCCTCCGGAATGTCGTAGCACTTCAGCCAGTAGCAACGTCCCTTCTTCGTGAAGAAGAGCATCGTCTGATGCATCGTGCTCGGATAGATGTACTCAATGAAATCATTGTCACGCGTGTGCGCGCCCTTCGATCCTACTCCACCACGGCTCTGCTCACGGAAGTTAGCTAAAGGAGTGCGCTTGATATAGCCCAAGTGACTGACGGTGATCACTACAGGATCATTGGGATAAAAGTCTTCAGCATTGAACTCATGCTCATCAGGGATGATACGGGTACGACGCTCGTCGCCAAACTTCTCCTTCACCTCCTGCAACTCATCCTTCATCACTTTCTTACACAATTCAGGATCATCAAGAATCTTCTGCAGATACTCAATCTGCTCCATCAGCTCATTGTACTCTTGATGCAACTGATCCATACGCAGACCGGTGAGCTGAGAAAGACGCATATCCACAATAGCTTTCGACTGAAGACTGTCAAGCTCGAAACGTTGCTCCAGATTGGCCTGTGCCTCAGCAGGTGTCTTGCTGTTGCGGATGATATGCACGACCTCGTCAATATTGTCACACGCAATGATCAGTCCTTCAAGGATATGGGCACGCTCCTGTGCCTTCTTCAAGTCGAACTTCGTGCGGCGGATAGTCACCTCATGACGGTGTTCGATGAAGTAGCCGATACACTCCTTGAGCGTCAGCAACTTCGGGCGAAGCTGGGAATGATCATGCTTGCTGGGAACAAGAGCGATGCAGTTAACGCTAAAGCTGTTTTGCAAGGCCGTCATCTTAAACAGCTTATTCAGAATGACTCTCGCATTGGCATCTTTCTTCACGTCAACAACGATGCGCATACCCTGACGACCCGTCTCGTCATTGACATTGGAGATGCCATCCAGCTTCCCTTCTTTCACCAACTCAGCGATATATTCGATGAGCTGCTGCTTGTTCACACCGTAAGGAATCTCCGTAACGACAATCTTATCGCCCTTCTCATCACTCTCGATCTCTGCCTTGGCACGGATCACGATACGGCCACGGCCGGTCTCGTAAGCCTCCTTCACGCCCTGCAAGCCATAGATGTAAGCGCCTGTAGGGAAGTCGGGAGCAGGAATATATTGCATCAATCCCTCTGTATCAATGTCCGGATTGTCAATATAGGCACAGCAACCATCGATCACCTCATTAAGATTATGGGTCGGAATATTCGTAGCCATACCCACAGCAATACCATTACCTCCATTGACCAACAGATTGGGCACCTTGGTCGGCATCACAGAAGGCTCCTTCAAAGTATCGTCAAAGTTATTCACCATGTCGACGGTGTCCTTGTCGATATCGTCCATGATATGCTCGCCCATCTTCGAAAGACGACACTCTGTGTAACGCATGGCTGCGGGAGAGTCGCCATCGACACTACCGAAGTTACCCTGTCCATCAACAAGCAGGTAACGCATGTTCCAATTCTGGCCCATACGAACCAAAGCGCCATAAACAGAACTGTCGCCATGAGGGTGATATTTACCAAGCACCTCACCGACAACGCGGGCACATTTCTTGTAGGGTTTGTCACTGGTATTGCCTAAACCTTCCATTCCATAAAGGATACGACGGTGTACAGGCTTGAAGCCGTCACGCACATCGGGCAGTGCGCGGGCAACGATCACCGACATGGAATAGTCGATGTAGGAGGATTTCATCTCCTCCTCAATATTGATCTTGAGTATTCGATCCTGATCAATGGTCTGATTTTCGTCCATTCTAAAGGATGTATAATATGATTAAATTCGTTTTTAGGGCATTTTCAGGCTCGCTACGCCCTTTCTGCCATCATTTCAGCCTACAAAAATACGAAGCTTTTCTGACTTTTCAAAGCGTTTTCAACAAAAAGGAAGGACAAATTAGCGATTATTAGGATTATTCTCCGACCAAGGCTTTCACAAACAGGTAATCGGACAGACGATTGAGATATATCTCTATGTCAGCAGGATAACCGTATGTTCTGGCAAGTGTTACGAATCTACGTTCACAAGTACGGGCCTTAGTCCTTGCGATATGCAGGAGCGCATTCATTCGGGAAGTTCCCGGACGGACAAAAGCAAAGGGCGCACAATCGCGATGAAGCTCGATATAGGTCTCCATCTTCTCTACTGACGCTTTCAATGATGGAACATCATCATCAGAGTTGAAGCCTGCGATAATTCCCATAATACGCATAAGTTGTTGCTGTATAGCATCGTACCCATTCCGTTCTGCTTCTTTGCTTTCTATCTTGACAAGTCCCAGCCACGCATTAAGTTCATCTAGATTCCCATTCATTTCGATGCGCATATCATCTTTTGCTACGCGCTCTCCATTGCAGAGTCCTGTAGTACCCTTATCTCCCGTCTTTGTCGTTATTCTTGCCATCGTTATGCTATGTTCTGAATGTATGTTTCAAATTTAAAGTACAACTTAATGCTTCAAAAGCACATATATGATCACGGGTGCACCGATAAACGGTGTCACGGCATTCAGCGGCAACATACCTCCACCACCAGGCAATGTGGTAAGCAGATTGCACAGCAAAGCGATCACTGATCCTGTAAGAATCGTCACCGGCAGCAATTGCCGATGATTACCCGTCCGGACCAACATTCCTGCCATATGAGGCACTGCCAAGGCTATGAACGCTATGGGGCCACAGTAAGCAGTAACGACGGCCGACTGCAGTCCTGTAAGGAGCATCAGCAGATTGCGTGTCGTCCGAAAAGAAATGCCCATATTCTCTGCATAGCGTTCTCCAAGAAGCAAGGCATTGAGCGGTTTCATTAACAACAATGTAGAGAGCGTGGACAGCACACACACCACGGCAAAAAAGGGCAATTGCTCCAATGACACATTGCCGAAATTGCCCATACCCCACACAGCATAACTCTTCACCCCCTCCTCGGTAGCAAAGAAATTAAGTACGGTTATGGCGCTCGAGGCAAGGTAGCCTATCATAATACCGATAATAATCAGCAACAAGGAACTTTTCACTGCCCTGCTGCAAAGCCAGATAAGCAATGTCACCACCATAGCGCCTATAAAAGCAGCTACAACGGTCGTCACATGCTGAAGGAAGAGCGGTAGTATGCTGAAGAAAGAGCGGTAGTGCCGTCATACTCGTACCAAGCGTGACGACAGCGACCATCAGACTCGCACCACTGGTGATGCCAAACACATCGGGAGCAGCCAACGGATTGCGAAATGCCGTCTGTAACATCAAACCGCTGGAGGCCAGCGCACCACCCGACAATAATGCCGTCAATGCCTGCGGCAATCGTGACTCTAGGACGATGAACCGCCATGCCGGCCGTACACTTTCTCCTCCCGTCAGGATATCTACGACATCCCTCATGGGTATGTCGACACTTCCTACCACCAAAGAGGCAGCAAAAAGCACAACTATCATAATCAGGAGAAAAAGGTATCTGCGCGTCATCGTCTTATAAACGTAGCAATGCAACGATTATTGTAACTTTTTAAAATACCTGAGCGTTCCCGGATACTCACCAAGGTGACTGAGCAAAATGTATTCTCTAAGTAAATAATCCGGCCGGAAAGATACTTCTTCAAAATAGGGTACCTTAGACGACAGACATTCATACACCTCTCCTGTCTTAAGGGCTTTCAACACTGCATAACCGTGATACTCATCAAGCAAGTCGGAACGCGTCATCATAGTAGGACCACTGACTTTGAAAGCCCATACATCCGTATTACCAGCCTTATCCATCACTTCCTCGGGCGACAAGGCCAGGCTTCCTGTATGTCCGTCTTGATAAAAGGCATATCCAGCATTTGCGTCACGCAAAATGTTTGCAATCGTGCTTCTTCCTCCAGGTGTGTACCATGTGGCACCGGTCTTGCGCTCGGTTAAGATACTTCTTCCACGTTTCAACTTATAAGCACTGGAACACAACATTTTATAATTCTTTTCCACTACGGAGAAAAGACTGTCAGCCTCCCGCTCATGTCCGGTAAGCACTCCGTAGAGCTTCATCCATTCTGCCCGTCCGAGCGCCGTCGGCTCCATATAGTCGGCAGCCTGAATGAGTGTTACACCAATTTTCTCAAGCTTCCCGAAACCACCGCTATTCTCGAAAGGTGAGAGCAGAATGGCATCACAACCAGCACTGACAATTGACTCCACATCCGGATTCATACTTGATCCGAAATCATACATCTGTCTGGCAGCAACAGCTTTCTGTACCGATGGGATAACCATATAATTCAAGTCACATACTCCAGCGATCTCCTTACCGGCACCCAGCCAAAGAAGCAACTGGGTATGTGGTGAGGAAAAAACAGCCAGATGCTGAAACGGCTTCTTGACATCGTACTCCTGAAGTATCTGCCCCTGATGCCACGGATCTTTCACGACAACATGCACATGATCCTCATAGCGTACCATCGTCAGCAAACGTGCATACGAGAGCTTTATCGTGTCACCCAGCTCTGCCCTATGACGTAAGCGACCGCCTCCACACGCCGTGCAGAATAGTACAACGGAAAAGACAGTTGCCATTAGGATCAATGTATGTTTAATCTTGTTCATAAGTGGAAAATATTATCAGACTGTCTGAATGAAAAACAGGGAGCAGAAGGCTACCTCCTACTCCCTTACGCTTTCTTTATTCGGAATACAACGGCACAATGACACCAGGACATACGCCAACGGTCCATTGTCCAGTCTTGACACCCGCTGTCGTATAAGCGACGATATATCCGTCCGTCACATAGCTTGCATAGCCCGTATTCTCATCCTTGCTGAGTGAGGTGACGTATACCTTCCCACTCACACTATCCACTCCGATAGCATAAGGATTAAAAATCTCCGTGCCGTCAATCCACTTGACAGCCGTCTTTGTCGCAAAACTATAGTAGCTGTAAGTAGCCGGGCTGCCATAAGGTGCATTCACAAGATAAAGACCATTCTCATCGGCAGCCATCATCGTATAGTTGCCAATTTTGCTCACCTGATCCTGGTCGTCGATCTTCTGCAACTGTCCAGGCACTGAATAATAGTCGCCTACACTGAGAAGATAAAGACCGTCAGAAGTATTAAGAAGTGCTCCAGGATTGGTCACTACCGTGATGTCCTTCTCCTTGTCGAGAGTCGCTGCCTGCAACTTCACGACATTCGTATTGTAGGTATAATCGTTATTCCAACCATTTGAGACATATACGTGCCCCTTGCGTACAGCAATTCCCTCTAAATTTGTTCCGACTACTTCCGAGCTATCGGTCAGCTCATTGGTAGAAAGCGACATCTTATAGACCTTACCGGTATAGGAGGAAATATAAAGGTTGTCATCATCAGCAGCGAGGCAGCGGGGGGCTTTCACATTCACGACGGCTACGCTCTTAGCAGTCTTCTTGCTGATCACCTCTATCCGATTCTCATTGTTCGTAGCAATATACATATTGTCGCCTTTAATAAGCGCATCATTAGGGGTATCGCCAAGTGAGCGGCCATTGACTGAACTGAAAACGTTACGTGTCACAGTAGAATCACTGGAGATGAAATCCAACGAACCGTCAATATTGCCCATAGAGCCTTCACAGAGTACGTAGACACCTTGAGAGCCTTTCTGTCCACCTGAATCTGGGGTCGTCGCATCATCATCACTGCTGCACGCAGCAAAAGTCAAAACCGTTCCCGCAAGAGCGAGAATACTCCAAAAATTTTTCATGTTGTTATTGATATTAATTATTAACACTAATTATCAAACTTAACCGCCAAGAACGTCCCGGCATAGGATACCGCTTGACTATCTCATACTGCCGGTTGGTCACATTAAGCACTGCGGCCCGGGCCGTCACCTCGGTCTTTGTCCAATGCCACGTTTTCCATGCTGACACATCCATTTGGGCATATCCTCCCAACCGTGTGCCATTGGCATGCTCCAACGTTGTCCACCGTTCGTCCATACCGTCAGCCGACACTACAAGATTGATCCATGGGTTCATCCACGTCAACGTACCGGCCAGCGTATTACGTGGTGTATAAGGAATCTGCCAGTCATACGACGATGCCTTAGGATTGCTCCGATTGACGGCTGCCTGCAGGGTATAATTGGCTGTCCACTCCAAAGATTGCCCTACTGCCAACCGATAGGAGCCGGAGAGCGTCACATCAAACCCGAGTGTACGGCTTTTCGACAGATTCATCATCCTCCATACAAACATATTGTAGGGCACGGCTATGATTTTATCCTTCACATTGACAAGATAAGCATCGGCAGTAAGTCGAAGATTCCATTGGGTGACAGCAACCTGCTTGAAAGGAAGCCCGACCGTCATACCTATATTCCACTGGCTTGCCCGTTCCGGCTTCAAGCCGGTACTGCCCAAATGATAATAGTAGGCTTCATTGAATGTAGGCATTCGGAACAGATCCTTATAGAATCCTCGTATATAGAACGGGACATCGTTTACGGGTTGCCATGACACGTTCAGTGAAGGTGAGAAGCGGTGGGCATTGCCTGTAGAGGCTGCACCTTCATCCACCTTATTTATATAGTTACTTTGCAGCAGTCGCCCTATGACCTTCACATTTCCACTCTTCCATCTGACCGACAATGCCTGCAAAATAGTATGTCGAAGAGGATGACTGGCAATAGGAGGCACACCGGGAGCCTGTCCCTGCGTTGTCGTCAGGGTGGAATTGAGATTATTCAGCATATAATCTACAGAATAATTCCACAGGAACTGACCGGTTGGATGCCAATTCACCGCTGCCGCTCCATAATACTCTCGTTGCCAGTAAGTCTCGTTCTGCTCGCCTCCACTGAGTACAGCTTGTCTGTCGGCAGACATCGCCCAATTCATCTTCGCATTCACCTGTACACTCCAGCTGTCGGCTACGCGACCAATCCACCGTAGCTGTCCAAAGGCAGTCCGCTCGCGCAACCGCTCACTGCTGTCCTGCGTGTAAAGATGTACCTGTCCGGGCAAATGGCGATCAGTATCATAATAGTATGCCTTACCCTGTAGTTGCTGCTGGCCTCCAGCCCAGACAAGATGCAGATTGCCTTCTACATGACCATCGCGCAGCTGCGAGTTTTGTCGTCGCTCATGGGTAGTCTGTGACACATTATGCAGGACAAACGGATAATCGTTATCCGACCGCAGATAATCAGCCAATATACTTGCACTGTTGCTCCCCCATGCTCTGCCTACAGAAAGGGACGGCTTCAGCGTTCCCCAGCTTCCACCTTCCACTTGTGCCTTCAGCTCCAAGCCATGAACAGGCTCAGCCGAACGTAACTGTAAGGTCGCAGCCGTAATGAAATTACGGGCTGGCTGGAAGATGTCGTCATCATCGCCAATGACAAGACGCACAAGTCCCATATTGGTAAGGGAGAAACGACTTAGATCCACTTCACCGGTCTGTGTGTCACTAACTGTAAGGCCATCAATCATAACTCCCGTGTACTTACTACCTATTCCGCGCACACTGACACTCTTCATGCCACCTGCACCTCCATAATCGCGCACAGTGACTCCACTAACATGGCGCAATACCTCCGTGAGCGTCCCTACCCCTCGATGCAACATACTTTCTGCATCCATCTGCTGTGACGGCGATGTGGACGACAAGCTGTTGCCCGGCATAGATCCAATGACGCGCACACTATCAAGCACGATCTCTTGCTTCATGCAGGAGCCTGCCTGTGTTCGAAGTGTCTGTGCCGAGGCAACGCTTGCAACCGACAACAGAAACACAATAAGTGTTGGATTCTTTCGCATTCTTCCTCGAGAACTGGAAATGATATCATCGCTCTACGGCAGGTCTTCTGGCTCGTGGCGTCAGTCAAGCGTCTTCCCATCGATGTAAAGAACAGAAACGAAATGAACCTATCGTCTCTTGATCAACAGTGACTTATTGCTTGACCATAATGCCACACACAGCAGCGGGACTGTCCGGGATTCTCACCCGGTTCCCTATTAATCTCCCCAAAGGAGAACCGTATGCGTTTGCAAAGGTACAACTTATTTTTCAGATATTAAGATATAAAAACCGAATATTCACAATTAACGTGAGTCGAATGAAATTATAATGATTATCTGAATCAGTAAATAACGGCTCACCCGATAAATATAGGGGAGATATGC
>HF988552.1:0-4312 GCA_000431975.1 Prevotella sp. CAG:924
CCCCGCCTCCATGAGGAGGCGGATGTGTTGGACACTGCAATGAGACGAAAGGAATAAAGAAACTGTTTTTATGGACAAGATTGATTATCAAGGGCGTAACGATGCCCTGGTGAAGGCCATCGTCATGGCGGGTGACCTGGTGCTGTGCAACCTGCTGTTCTATCTGTTCTGCCATTTCGGGGGACATACGGGACAGTCGCTGCTGCAGTCGTGTCTGCTGATCTCGGCCGTGTACTTCGGATGTACGGTCAGAGGCGGTGTGATCCTGCACAGGCGGACGAAAGTGAGGAAGTTTCAGATCATCAGCGTCGTGCTGCGCAACACGTTCTACTTCACCGTCGCGGCGACGGTGCTGCTGGCCTGGGGCGGCTTCGCAAGGCCGACAGCGGGCTACTACACGGTCTTCCTGGTGGCGATGTTCGCGGCGATCAGCTGCTTCCGCCTGTTGCTACGCTGGGTGTTGAAACAATACTGGAAGCGGATACGCCACCGGAACGGCGTGGTGTTCGTGGGCAGCACGGAGAACAACATGGCGCTGTACAACGAGCTGGCCGGCGATCCGTCGATCGGCTACCGTGTGTGCGGATATTTCGATACGAAGCCCAACGAATACTTCCCCAAGAAATGTCCCTACCTCGGCACGCTGGAGGACGTGATCCCCTACCTGGAGGAGCACCGTGAGACGGTGAGGAGCCTCTACTGCTGCCTGCCGTCGCGGATGAAGGACGAGATCCTGCCGATCATCAAATACTGCGAGAACCACATCGTCAGGTTCTACAGCGTGCCGAACGTGCGCAACTACCTCTACCACAAGGTGCACTTCAGCATGATGGGCAGCGTGCCCTGCCTGAGCCTGCACGAGGAGCCGCTGAGCTGGATAGAGAACCGGATGCTGAAGCGCGGATTCGACATCGTCTTCTCGCTGTGCTTCCTCTGCACGCTGTTCATCCCAATCCTGATCATCGTGAGCATCATCACGAAAATCACGATGCCGGGTCCGGTCTTCTTCCGCCAGAAGCGCAACGGCCTGAACGGAAAGGAGTTCTACTGCCTGAAGTTCCGCAGCATGAAGGTGAACGCGCAGGCTGACACGCTGCAGGCGACGAAGGACGACCCGCGGAAGACGAAGTGGGGCGACATCATGCGGAAGACGAACATCGACGAGCTGCCGCAGTTCATCAACGTGCTGCTGGGCGACATGAGCATCGTGGGCCCGCGTCCGCACATGTTGAAGCACACGGAGGAGTACTCGCAGCTGATAGACAAGTACATGGTGCGCCACTTCGTGCGCCCGGGCATCACGGGCTGGAGCCAGGTGACGGGATTCCGCGGAGAGACGAAGGAGCTGGGACAGATGGAGGGTCGCATTCTAGGCGACATCTGGTATATCGAGCACTGGAGCTTCGGACTGGACCTGTACATCATCTACAAGACGGTGGCCAACGCCCTGCACGGGGAGGAGAACGCATATTGACAACGGGACGCACAGGGGTGCGTCCGGATGGCAACAATGGTCGCGAATGTCTTCCTATCCGGATTATCGGGCATCCGACCGGACATTTCTTTATATTAAGGTATAGGGTATGGATGCACTGCGGTGTGTCCATATTTTGTAGTATACCTTATTATATATGTATGCGCGAACGCATATTGTTTCGTATGAATGAGGAAATCAAATAATCGACGACCGTTCCTGTGAGAGGAGGGGAAAGATAGTGGATTGCAATCTCGAGATTTCACTTTTTTGTCGCCGTTAGGGCAGGCTGTGCAGATGGCCGTTGCTGCTCTTAATATACAACGTTCTGATATCCAGATATATGCATCCGTAACAGACTGTGGATGCCAGATCAAGTATGTGTGATAGATATATGTGGACGCACCTAGGTGCGGATGCTCTACGGTGTGTCCTTACGGCGGCTATCGGGGTGTCGTGACGGACGGGAGTGGGCGCAGTCATCCTGTGGACATACATTTCCCAATACGGTTGTCGCGGTGTGCACCATCGTGAGCGTGTCATGCCGTCTGCAATCAATGTACCAGCCTGTTGAGAGCAGGAGGGGAGAGAGGAGCCATCCATGCGGACGGCTCCTCTCTTTCGTCTGTCCCCTTGCGCCGGATTTCCATACTTTCGGATGGAAGAAGGCGCAAGGGGATTTTTTGTGCCTGCCGGTCGGAAAGGGTATCTGTCCGATAGACTTATGCAATCATGAAACGAGACGACCGGGAGACGAGAGATATGGGAGAACCGAGGCAAAGGCTGTCGGCAGGCTACGTGACATGATGCGGACGGACGGAGGGTATCCATACTTCGTTTTATTGAAGAACAATAACTTTTACTTTATGCGAAGTCACATTCCTGATTATCCGTGTAAAGGACAGATGACGCGGGACAGATTTATGTGTTGTGAGATTGTGTCTTATGAATGAGAGGCAGGGCTTGAGGGTGGAAATACTTGATAGAATTCTTTCAGAATGGAACTATGAAAAATACAGATTCAGAGATGAGTATATTTTTTAAGAAAATACAAAAAAAAGGTTTGTGAAGGGAGTCACGCGGATGATGATAGGATCTTGTCCGCACTCTGCCGTTTACATTTTTTTTGTCGATGCACACGAACATAAGAATATGATAATATTATAAAAAAACGAAGATTTTTTTGCTTTCGTTTTGTTTATATTTAAATTTTTACTTAATTTTGTGAACTGAAATTTGATAAAATCAAGTTTATCTATACTGCAGAGTATCTGCAATGTCCGCATGCATAAAAAGTCTTAAAGACGATAGATAATTAACCGATAGTCATGCGAGATGATAGAAGATGGCATATTTGAAGACACTGTCAGCAACGAATCGGCAGACGAGGATTGCGGACGGTGGCCTAGTTCGTTTTGAAGGAACAAGGGCAGGCTCATCTCTTTCATAACAGTCCGTACCGCCTTATGGTGGTATGCAAAATAATGATGGACTCGTTGCCTAATGAGAACCCCCGTAGAGGCGGGCAATCCTCACGCATCGGAGTAGTTGCCGGTGCTTCCCCCAAAACATACCATACGGACATAGGGGTGTCCCCCAGTAGTGCACCTAGGCGAAAGGACGATCCTCCAGAGACAGACAGCGGGCAAGAGCAGGAGGACACGGTGTGGTTTCTCATGCGAGCGGCATACGGGCAAGAGCGGAAGGCAAAGGAGGTGCTTGAGGCGGACAATATTGAGGTGTTCCTGCCAATGACGAACAAGATGCATCTTGTGAATGGAAAACGAAAATGCATAACCGAATCTTTAATACCTAATTTCTTATTTGTACACAGTACAGAGCGACTGATGAAAAAATACGTGGGCTGTCCCAAGCTGAATTATTTTCATCATTATTATATCCCCAACAAAGACGAGAACGGCATACCGATAGGCAAGAACGGCAGGAAACCGCTTGTGATTCCTGACGACCAGATGGAGGCGTTCTTCAAATGGTACGAGGCGGAGGACGACAACAAGATGTTCCTGTCTGATGGCAGTGTGAAGATTGTAAAGGGGGACAAGGTGAAGATCACACAAGGAAAATTTATCGGATTTTGCGGATTTGTCTGCCGCGTCAAAAGACAAACACGGGTCGGCGTGACCATTGACGGACTTGGAACGATCGTGACTGCCTACATTCCAAGAGCCTTTCTTACTAAAGTCACAGAGGAATAGAAACAACAAACATCTATAAAACAACAAAACAATAACTATGGATATTTTAATCGGTAAACTCGGCAATCAGCCGTTTCAGCTCACCGAACCCAGCATAAGCCGCGAGCATGCTTTCTATACGCATCTGGACAGACAACAGATGTCAGAAAGCCTTCAGGAAGGTGCCGGAAATGCCGAGACAGTCATGCGGAGATCACGAATGAAACGATGACGAGGGCGAGCCTGACGAAATGCCGGCAAATCATGCTTATGCAGATCTACACCGTCGCCTATTCAATACAGTCTTACTTTCGACATTTATTGCTAAAGTTCTTTGGTGAATCTGTAAGTTGCCTTATCCTCACTGCGGGAAAGCTTGTGATCAAGAAGACCTATAAATTTCTCTCCTCATTCAGTAATTTGCCTGATAGGCCGAACCCATTGTACCGCTTTTGCGGCAAACGCGACGGCTTGAGAAAAAACGGACAAGACTATCCCTCCTCAGTATGGTCAATCCGACGGTCGTCCAGTAAGCCGATAGGTCGGATATGCGGGCTGCAGATCTTCAAACACCCATGAAAAGGGACTCTTCGCAGACAGGTGTAATGGACAGTTGGCTGATGATATAGAATGAAGAGCGTCG
>HF988552.1:4324-7407 GCA_000431975.1 Prevotella sp. CAG:924
GGCTGCTTATATAAAATGAATAGCGTCGAGTGAGTGTGAAACGGAAAGAAACATGCTATAGATTGTGATAATTTAACACATTATAGGTATCTGAATACAACAAAAACAGGTAACTTTGTAGTGCATAATCGGACATCCGATAAAGGGAATTACATTATCTTGGCAATTCGATACAGGAGAAGAAAATATCCGATGTATTGAAAGTAATGGGACGGCTCTTTCCCTTATAAGAAAAATCATAATTATTACTGTATCCCGTCTACAGAATCCTGATTACGGACTAATCAGGTTCGATATATATTATCAGTAATAATTATGTGGAATAATCATTGTGAAATATCCTTTCCGGCGCTATCAGCAGCCTTAGCCGCTCTTGGCTTCTGCTCTCCTTCATTGGGATTGTCACAGGAGGGAAAGAACCTAAAGTCGAGAGATGGGGTAAATACCAGTAAGTACATCGTAGAGAAAGCCGAAAAGGCGACGGTGTTCGGCATGTATGAAAGTACAAGGCATCCGCGCTGGGAAGAGACTGCCATGAAAGCCATCACCATCCGGGCTACAGGACTTGGCCGTATGTCAAGGTGTAGAGACGGTATGAAGATGGAAGATGGTAGCATGCAGAAAGACTCTGACAAACGAATCAACGTATGTCGCACTTATCTTAACACTATAGCGAGAGGTAACATAAAATCAAGCAGACGGTTGACAACCATCGGAATGCCCCTTGCAAGAGATCATCAATTTTTCAAATTACACTAGATATAACCATTTGTATATGCCTGATTTAAAATTAAACGGTCGAATGACTGTAGGAAGAATGAAAAACCTTTTCGAGATATTGACAGGACGCTCCCTGAGAGTAAAGGACGGATACGAAAAAAGCCGAGGCGGCATTCATGGCGTCTGTCCAAAGGAAGGGTGTCTTGAGACCGGAACCTCAGATGTTCTTGTAAGCATATCAGTCAAAGGATAGTCGGACAAAAAAACTAATTCTATGGCAGCAAATCTTTTTGGAAGATACGTCTGGCTGATCGATGTCCTGTTAAGATACAAGCGGCTGACGTTTCAGGAAATCAATGCGTTGTGGCAGAAGAGTGGATTGGGATATGGCGAGGAGTTGCCCTTACGCACTTTCCACAATCATCAGAAAGCCATCAAGGACATCTTTGACGTGTATATTGAGTGTGACCGGAAAGACGGGTTCCGATATTACATCGATGAGCCGGGCAGGGTGAAAAGCAGCAGCCTGCGGAGCTGGCTTATCAGCTCCTACGCGACATTGAACCAGATACGCGTGGACAATAAAAGACTCGGAGAGAGGATCCTGTTTGAGGACATCCCATCGAGCAGGACGTGGCTGACGCGTTTTGTGGAGGCAATGAGAAACAACAATGTGGTGAGCATCACGTACCGGGAATTCGGCGAACAGCATTCCAGGACATTCGAGATAGAGCCTTACTACCTGAAAGTGGTGAAGCGCCGCTGGTATGTGCTGGCCCGCAATTCCTCTTATCCCGAGGAGGTCGAGGAGAAGGGCACAGAGCCTGAGGATGTCTATAGAGTATATGCCCTTGACCATATCTCAGACATTCAAGATGCCGGCCGGACGTTCAAGATGAATAAGAATTTCAATATCGACCGCTATTTCGACGGCTGTTGTGGAATGATCACCTCAGACGAGCCCATCCAGCGGATTGTGCTGCAGGCTCACGGCAATTTTGCAGACTATCTGCGCACATTGCCCTTGCACGAGTCGCAACGCGAGATAGAAAGCGATGACGAGTCGCCCCTCTTTGAATATCAACTGAAGCCCACTATCGACTTCTATCAGTTCGTGCTTGCCCAAGGAGGCCAGCTGGAAGTACGGGAGCCGGAATCGGTGCGTGAAGCAGTGCGTAACTACGCACAGAAGCTATTGGACTGTCATACTTGAAAAGAAGAAGTCTCATGACGTGAGCACAGGACATCCCAGCCATAGACGCAGCAACGGCGCTCAGACGGTCTTATCGGTTTGTCCGATAGCTTCCACCGTCTTGCCGGCAGTCTGTCCGTCACTTCGTGCCGACACAGTATGCCTCTGACAGTGGCGGGAGAGAAGGACAGCAGGGCAATAGAATACAGTCGTTCGGCACTCCGGTGATGATCGGAGGAGGTAGATGAGTGAGGTGTAGGTTCTAGTACAGGAGCCTTGCCCAATCTATCCTGAAAGGACAGAAAAGGGAAATTTAAAAGCCCGTGTGACAATGTATCAAATGTTGTCGCACGGGCTTTTCTGCGTCAGGGAAACACACGATGGCTTACCAGTTGTCGTATGAGAAAGGTAATGTGACGGTTCCGTTGAAGGTGTATGTATTGGAGCTGTTGGCCATCCTCAGCTTCTTGAACCGGATAGTGATCTTACTGTCATCGGGCGAAGTCGCAGTGACGACAGCTGTTCCACTTTGATAGTGATATGGATCATAGAGGTCCCAGCTGTAATCGTTGTCGTGCGTAAGGGTTCTGAGCGTTAAATCCATATCTCCGAAATTATCTCCGACTTCCGGGCAGGTCCGGTTTTTATAATCGAAGAGATAGTATTCAACATCCGTGAGACCTTTATGCTCCACATTTACGCAGATGCCAAAGCCGCCCCCTTTCTGATCCTCGTCCCAACTGCCATCAAACCCGGTGATCGTAGAAAGGCTGTATTGGGTATTGTTAATTTCAATGGTCTGATATCCATCGCTTGAAGAAAGGCTGTCGTCATCGTCACCGCAAGAGGTGAGGGTGAAAGTAGAGATAGCCAGAAAGGCTACCATGATTTGATAGAGATACTTTTTCATGTTTTTAGTGTTAAAGGTTTATGTTGATTTGAAGGAAATAATTCCATTTTGTATTTGTCCGGCCTGATATCTTCCACCTTTTGCCGGCATCCTGTCTGGTATGTTGTCTCGTTGTGTCTTCGACAAGAGGGGGCAGACAGATCTTTTAATTTCCCGGATTTCTCATGAGTAGGGAATGATTTATACGGTAAGACAAGCAGGGCGCATCTTTAATGAAACAGGCGGTAAATGGCCGAAGACCATTTACCGCCTTTGCTAGTA
>HF988553.1 GCA_000431975.1 Prevotella sp. CAG:924
TAATTAAGTTTTCGGACGGCCTCCCCCTCGAATAGCCACCTCATACTATTTTCGAAGCATCATGGTCACGCTCTCAGATTTCTCCTATCAGCCATCCGTCAACAAGATCTTGGAGTCATTCCGGAAAAGTTGTCTGTATGTTATTTTCCCAATATTTTTTTTATCTTCCCTTCTACCTTTCCTACAAGTTTCGTCCATAGGGCGGTTTTGGCACGCAATTGGTGCAGACTGAATGTAGCGGAGATCATAAACAAGACCACTCCCACACTGATGGCCCACAAAGATGCACTATAAAGCAGTACGAGGACCGCCGCCACACCAAGTGGCATCTGCCCAAGCAGGCAGATCAACACATCACGCGACATCCGATAGTGGTAACGCCAACGGGTATAAGTCAATACCATAACAACATTTATCACCGCCACTGCAAGCAGGCCCCAGCCTGTACCTGTAAGACCGAAGAAGCGATAACCTAAGATCACCGCCACGATCAACAACACTGCATAGGCCCCTTCCTGAAAGAGATAGGTCGACGAGTCACCACGCGAGAGGGCGATATATTCAACAGGCATAGACACAGCCCGGAAATACATAGCCACCGTCGTGATGCGCATCATATCGACGACAGGCAAAAACTTGCCGCTGAAGAGCAGGGGCATAAGAACTGGCAAAACAAGAATGAACAGAACCAGCAGCGGCGACACGATCAACAGGCACACTTCTATCTGGCGGTTAACGGTCAAGTTAAGTTCACTGCCCAAATGGCTAATGCCGG
The DNA here is from genome assembly GCA_000431975.1 of Prevotella sp. CAG:924. Classification (GTDB taxonomy): domain Bacteria; phylum Bacteroidota; class Bacteroidia; order Bacteroidales; family Bacteroidaceae; genus Prevotella. Next base: position 776 of record HF988553.1, read on the forward strand.
AAAGACGAGGAAAGTAATCTGTCTCCATTGCAGAGAATACAAGTCCCGCATAAGTGACTGTCATCACATAGCCAGCATTGTAGAGACCTACAACGGCCAAATCACCCGTATGGTTAAGATATCCCCGGATCACAAAGTCCGCTCCACTGGCCATAATACCGGCAAGAACAAAAGCAACACCCAAGCGGATCATGCCGCCGCCTTCGTGCCACAAGCTGCGGACCATGGCCTTACTATAGCCTTGTTCTGTACCGCAGGCTGTCTCTATTCCCTTCTCATCTCCTCTGCCTATCTGACGCAGACGTAAAGGATAGAGTTTATAAGAATATCCCACCGTCAGCACGCATTGGATCAATCCCACTATAAATAAAGACGGGATGATGGCTGCCTGTCCCCATACATAATAGAGGGGGACAGAACTGAGAAGCGAGCCGATCATTCCATAGAGTGAGATGACAGCCAGACGGCGCAACTGACGCACGCCTTTCAACACGGCCGTCTCACCACCGGTGATGGCAGCAAGGGCAATGACCGGAGAGAGAAACAGGAAATGAAGAGTATGATTACCCCAATCAAAAGTCCATCGACTGAGCAGGGGCGACAAAGCTGCACAGAGCACAAGCCCCAGAAAAGCGGCAAGAAAGCTCCAAAAGCGGATAAGCAATACTGTGTGTTCTATCCGTTTTCTGTCACCGCTCTCGTAAGCCTCTGACAACGAACGGACAGCGCTCATTGGAATACCAAAATCCGTTGTGTTGCTCAGCAGCGTTATCGTCGAATTAAACAACGACACCAGACCCATACCCTCAGGACCGAGAATGAGCGCAACAAATTTGCTGCGCACCACCCCGATGAGGATATTCAGTCCTTGTACGCCTCCGAAAAGGCCGGTATATTTTAGGATATGATCGTAAGAGTCTTTCTGTTTTTCCACTATGGTAGAAACGCAGACCGCCCCGATTTATTGTGATCGGGATATTTTGTCTGTTATCATAAAGCCACATGAGACACTGACGGCATTCTCTTTCTTACAAAGCTACCGCCACTGACTTGGCCGACATCTGTAACAGCCATCACAGTTTTACCTGTCATTCCAAATTCCATAAAAAAGCATTTTCTCATGTCACGTTTTCCCGACTCATACGTTACCTTTGTGTAACAATGATGACACCGGAAGATTTTAACCGCATAATCATCCCGATGCGCGACGAGCTGAAAGGCCTTGCACGCAAGCTGACGGGAGATGACTACAGCGCTGAGGACCTGGTACAAGAGGTCATGCTCAAGCTCTGGAGCATGCGGTCTGTACTCGACCGGTACGACAACAAGAAAGCACTGGCCATGACCATGTTGCGGAATAAGTTCAATGACCAATGGCGACACCGCCAACTGGAAAACAGAACCATCATGGCAAACGGTATCACCGACGACTGGCACAGGACAGAGGCTAAAGACGAAGCCGATCTGGTCAGAATCATTGTCGAACATCTGCCGGAGCTACAAAAGCAGATATTCAAGATGAAAGAGATTGACGGCTACGACAACTCTGAGATAATGCAAATCACAGGATGCACGGCCGAGAGTCTACGACAAAACCTGTCAAGGGCACGGCGCAGAATCCGTGAAGACTTTATCAAGCTTACAGCTGTAAGAACTAAGAGGAACGACATTTTGACGCTTTAAAAGAGGATCTTGAGTAATGAAAAAGGAAGAATATATACAACAGCTTCTTGACAAATATCTCGACGGCGACACCTCTACCGCCGAAGAAGAGGCACTGCGTGGATATTTCATCCATAGCGGCGACGATATTCCGGAAGAATGGAGGCCCTACAAGGCATTGTTCACGTATATTGTCGAAGAGCGTGCCGGCAAGACTGTCACCAAGAGGACTGTCACCAGCAGTCATGTCAATTTCAAGGCCCTACTCCGCTACCGCCGGGTATATGCAGCCATGACGGCAGCGGCGGCACTGATTGCGGTAATGATGATTTCGTTGCCCCACACTGAGAAAAACTATGCTGTGATAGACGGCAAAGTGTACACCGACAAGAAAATTGTTGAAGATGAGGCATTAAAAGCGCTCGACATGGTGTCTTCCGACCAAGACGCCGATTTCAGCGCACTTGAGATGATGCGTCAATGACTCATCTAGAGGATAGCCCGAAAGGGCACACCCCCGCCTCTCACTACATTATTTATATATAACACCAAAATCACTAGTCTGTAATATGAACGTACAATATTATACTCCGCAATTACCGGCTGCACATCTGGACACCCTCCAGACTGTGTACGCAAAAATACGGATTGTCTTCATGCGCCTCACCGCGACAGACGCCCCGGCAGGCCACAATAGTATAGCCCACCATCAGTCCGCTGTTTCCCACCATTTCGTATGGCATGGGCTGTGGCGTATCCTCCTTGTGATCGCCTTCGCTCTCACATCCGCAGCACCTGCCATGGCACAGGAGGGACTCAATATCAACAAGGTTTTTCAACGGTTCGGACACGCCAAAGGCTGTAAGATGGTCGAGATGCACAACGCCAAACTCAAGGGGTATGAGCTGAAGGTGTACAAAAGTCTTACTTATAAGAACATAGGAGCAAGTATCGATCCCTATCTTAAGGCCGACAAGAAGAATGCCAAGAAGATACGTGAGGTAATTGAAAACGGTCAGGTCGTAAGCGGGTACTACATGATGCCTCCCAAAGGCGACGGCATCAACCGGTATATTCTGTTCAGTAAGGTAAGGCCCAACCGAGGGACGGTGATCTACATTGAAGGCGCACTCTCCCCCGATGATATCATGAAACTGTGCTACGCATAATAATAAATAAAATAAATGAAAGATATGAGAAAGACACTTTTACTCCTGGCAGCACTGCTGCCACTGACAGGCATGGCCGCTGAGACAGGCGATACCACTTTCGTTGTAAACAGTAAGAAAATTGTTGTGGCCGATTCTGCAGGCATCACCAAGATATCGGTCTACGGCCATGACGGCAAGGCTCTTAACCGCACATATGAAACGGCCTTCGTCGACGGGCAGGAAATAGAGCGTGTTTATGTAACGTCCCCCTTCATTCCACAAAGCCTTAACCGCAAAAAGTGCCAGCCAAGAAGCCATTATCCCCTGTTCTTCATGGGATTCAGTCAGTTGGGCGGAAGCGTGATGGGCATGGGAGGCAACACCGCCATGCACACACGCGACTCCAAGTCGTGGGAATACGGATTCTCTCTTACCAGTCTGGCTTTCAGAATCACTAATCCGTTGGCAATCACCTCCGCATTTCAAATCGGACAAGTACACCATCACTTTCAGGACAACTATGTGCTGTCAACTATCGACGGCATAACTTCCATGCGGAAAATTGAGGGCGAGAAACTCAAAAAGAGCTATATCAGCTACACTTTCATACGCATACCGGTGATGCTGGAGTGGCAGAAGCGTACCGGTGGAGCTGATGTCTTTGCCGCCATCGGTCCATCGCTGGAACTGCGCTGGAACGACCACTCTCGTTACTTCATAGGTAAACATAAAACCACTGAGACAGGCGACATCAACATGAATCCCGTAGGTGTCAACCTCGATGTCCGTGCAGGCTATGGCTCTCTGTTAGTTTATGCACGCATGGCCCTCACTCCCCTGCTCAAGACCAAGGTAGCTCCCGAATGCTATCCTGTGTCCTTCGGACTGGGAATACGTATCTAACAAGCAATCATTCTCTAAAACCCATCTGTCATGAAACTGCTCTTTTTATTTACAGCACTCCTGTTTGCTGCCACGGCACACAGCGAAGAGGTCAACGACACTGCATTCAACGTGAAAGACAAGAAAATTGTCGTCGATGTCCAAAACCGCAAAACTATCGTAACGGTGTACAACCGCGACGGCTATAAGCTCTCCAAAACCCGAGAGATGGAGTACGTTGACGGTCAGGAGGTGGAACAGGTATATGTAGGCTCACCTCTAATCCCTATTGAAAATCTGCAGAATCTGAAATTCAAGTCTTTCCTGCCGACAATATGGTATGGTTTCAACTACATCGGCGACCGGATATGCTCAGCAAGGAATAATGGCATTTACGGCCGGAGACACAATTCCTTTGAAATAGGAATAACCCCGTGGTCGTTTGCCGTTCCCTTCAACAAAAGCAATACTTTGGGATTGGTTGGAGGCGTCCAACTCACATGGGTACACATGTGCTTCGACAAAAATTATGCGGCAGGAATGCAGGGCGACCGCCTCGCATTCACACAGCTTGACATGAGAGCAGTGGGGAACAACATGAATTATGGTACGCTACGCATACCAGTGATGTTTTCTATGCAACAAAACTATTCGGACTATTGTTGTAATATAGGCTTCTCCGTCGAAATGCGCACCAACGGCTCCTACCGGTTCTCACCCGCTGCCGGCAGTGCGGCTCCTACCGTACCCGACGCACTGAAACTCAACCGATTCGGTCTGAACTTCGACTTTTCTTTTTGCATATCCAGTGTCTATTGCGGAGTATCCATGGGACTTACACCATTATACCAGACTACAACAGGTGCCAAAGCATACTACACTGTCGCACATATAGGCATCAACCTGCCCGAACTGATCCGCTTATGCAAAAGTGACAAAAAGAAAAAATGATATAACAATATGGCATCCGCGCGTGAGCTGCATGTCTATGACCTTCTGAGGACGAATGACAGCTACAGCAGACTGCACACGGGTCCGATGTTAGAGACCTACTACAATGAGCTCTCCATCAGCATGGTGACACTGTCTGTGAGATACAAGTTCAATGCCTTGAAAAACAAACATAAAGGCACGGAAGCCGGGCAAAGGCAGAAAAGCAGAATGCAAACCGGAAATATCCGGTTGAACAATTTTGATTTGAAAATACCGGAAATACGAAAGGGATCGCTTATCAATGTGAGCGATCCCTTTTGTATATACTCTCCTCATCAACTGTTTTGCTTGAGAAAAGCCTCGGCACGGTCAAGATCGGCAGGAGTGTCTATACCCACCGTCTCCATATCGGTAATACCTACACGGATGCGGTATCCATTGTAAAGCCACCGCAACTGCTCGAGCGACTCCGCCTTCTCGATAGGTGCTTGCGGTAAGGCGGTCACCTCACGGAGTACTTCACGACGGTAGGCATAGATACCAAGATGCTTCAGATAAGGATACCGGCCGAGCCAGTCGGTACGGTCAACGCCACGCACGAACGGAATGACCGAACGCGAGAAATACAATGCGAAGCCACGGGCGTCGCAAACAATCTTCGGAGAATTTGGATTCTCCACCTCCTGCATCGTGGCAAAAGGCTTGCCGAGAGTGGCGATCTGCGTCGTCGCATCGTCAAACTGGGCACATACCGTCTCGATCTGCGATGGCTGGATGAACGGTTCATCACCCTGTACATTGACAATCACATCAGCCTTTGTTCCTGTCTTTTCCACAGCTTCCTCGATACGGTCAGTACCACTCTTATGGTCGGCCCGTGTCATCACAGCCTGTCCGCCAAAGCCGGTCACCGTGTCGAAAATACGCTGGTCATCCGTTGCCACATAAGCCTCCGGAATGATCTTTGTCACTTGCTCATAAACCCGCTGAATGACGGGCTTGCCTCCCAGCATAGCCAACGGCTTGCCGGGAAATCGCGTCGACGCATAGCGCGCCGGTATCATTGCACAAAATTTCATGATGATTGTTTTTGTATCATTTTTCTTCTTCACGCAGGCACTACAGCTGGGAAACGTCTCATTGCTGTATCCACCGGCCGTGGCAACAACTCTCTAAGCCAAGCCGGAAGAGCCTGCCTCAATGCAAAGATAGAGTATTTTCGCTGCCGCTGCAAGAAAACAAGGCAAGAATTTCAGAGATGACAAGACCTTGGAGAAAACGGCAAGGCCATATCGACAGAGACGGCAATAGTCTAGCGCAAAAACAGTATGGAAATACAACTAAAAAAGCCCGGCCTAGACGAACTAGCACCGGGCGGAATGAAAGGAGGAAGTGGTACCTCTTGGAGTTGAACCAAGGACACATGGATTTTCAGTCCATTGCTCTACCACCTGAGCTAAGGCACCTTGATGAGTTATTTCTCATTTGCGGTTGCAAAGGTAATAAAAAAAATACTACCGAACAAACATTTTCCATAAAAAATGCTCGTGTTTCAGAAAAAAGATGTAACTTTGCACTCGGCTTAAGAAAAGAAGTTCTTTTCACTACGGCTATCGGGATTTAGCGCAGTTGGTAGCGCACTACGTTCGGGACGTAGGGGTCGGGCGTTCGAGTCGCCTAATCCCGACAAAGAGACTTGCAGAATTGCAAGTCTTTTTTGTTTTTATACCTAATCTTCATACGCCCTTGCAACACTCTAACGAGAGCAAGCGCTGTATGACGGCACTTTTGCACCCTCCTCCCTGCTCTTCACGACATTCCTTTACCGACACTGTCCCACCCCAACCACAGGGTACCTTCGACCTTTAAACCCAAATCAAGTAAACTGCAAACACTTATTTTATTGGCTCATCCGCTCCCTTCCGCTCTCTTGCTGGTAATCGTCAATAACACACTATCTGCAAAAACATCCTATCTACCATACCTTATTATATAATAAGGACTATCGCAAGACATCGGGCGATTTTCTAATAGGTTATTGCCTGCGTGAGCTATCTCACATGATAGCTTCTAACTTTTATCCAGCATCCTCCGGGTGCAGTAGTCAAATCAGGGAAATTTACGGTTGCTGTCAAGGGAGACGATACAATTCTTATCCGACTGTCTACTTTTCTAGAAAGGCTTTCTGCAAGGAGCCTACTATTTCAGTTTATAAAGAGAAAAAGTGTCTAGTAAAATCTAAAAAAGTCAATGTGTATTCAAGGGACAAAGAATATATTTTCAAGGACAAAGTAGCACATAGACTCTTGAAAAGATATCCTTGCATTGCCTACAGGCCTACAATATCCCCTCATGTGATCACCCACACTTCTAACATGCTCTATGTGAGAGGGAGACCATTCGGACGCAAAATGTGTGAAAAGGATATTGGAATAAGAATAATAGAAGGGATAGAGAACTAAAGGATCTCTGTCGTATTTTTATTTAACACGCAATAAATCCGAATAAGCAGAACCCTATATGCACCATCGAATATGACAGGGAACGTCCCTGAAGATACCCGACTTTTGCAGGATAAAAGAGCCCGATCCGTATTTTTAGTAAAATCTGCTGTAAAACTCCCCAAAAAGTACTATTTAGGGCCAATAATTACTTGATTTTGGAAGCAATGCTTACTAGTCCGTCGAACCAATGGAAATTTCTCTAAATCCAATAGGTAACTTGCCTTTCGAACCACTGCTTACTTTTTCGAGCACCTATAAGCCCCGTCACATCCTATCCGGCTGGAGGCCCACGAGAGGAGAAAGGAAGGCGACAGACAAATGGATGAAAGCATCCTGAGAGGTAGGCAACAAAGAATAGCAGCTAATTTTTATTTACACACGACGACTCCCACTTCGCGAGAGGTCATGCTGATCATCCGATAAAAACAGAGCAGTCCGATGGGGATCATTCCAAATATACTGCTGTGCGCCCCATGACCTCTCCAAATCAATAATAAGAGACTCAAATGTAGCCTGACAAGAATACGGAAACTGTCGGACAAGCCATTAAAATAATATTAATGTCCGCAACTCATGACAGATCAGGATTATTTATTCCTCGATATGCAATTTCACCAGCTCTATCTTCGTCATAGTGTTCTTGACGATCTTAAACTGATATTTGCCTATGGTGATAACCTCATTGAGCTTGGGGAAACTCTGATAATCATGAAGGATAAGGCCGCCGACCGTCTTATACTCATCACTCTCCGGCAGATCGAGCCCGAACAACTCATTCACATGATCGATTTCCAGACGCGCGGAGAGGAGATAGTCACCATCCTGGAGATGCTTGGCCACATAATGCTCATTGTCGTGCTCGTCCTGAATGTCTCCGAAGATCTCCTCGACAATATCCTCGAGGGCTACAATGCCACTTGTACCGCCAAACTCATCGATCACCACACCCAACGACCTGTTCTGCTGCAGGAATATACGCATGAGCTTCTGTGCCGTCATCGTCTCAGGCACGAAAGGCATCGTGCGGACATGATCCTGCCAGCGGTCCGGATTGCGGAACATCTCCGAGCTGTGGATATATCCTTCTATATGATCGATGTCACCTTTATAGACAATGATCTTTGAATTGCCACTTTCTATAAACTTCTGTTTCAGTTCCTCCAGCGAGCAGTCATAGTCTACGGCATTGATCTCCGTGCGGGGCACCATACAATCGCGTACCTTAATATCAGGGAACTCCAATGCGTTTTGAAAGATCTTCACCTCATCGCCATAGGGTTGCTGCTCTGTTCCGTTGTCGACAGCCGACTGGACAAGATAATCAAGATCAACCTTCGTAAATCCTTCATCATTGTTCTCTTCTGAGAGATGAATGCCGAAAAGCCTGAGGATTCCCCGTGAAAGGAATGTTGCCAGTCGGCTGATAGGCCACAGGATGACATAGAAGAGGGCTGCAAGAGGAGCAAAGAACGTCAGCAGCGTATTGGGCGCCGACTTGAAGAACAGCTTGGGAAGGAACTCACCCGTAAAGAGGACAATAAGTGTCGATACCAGGGTGTCGGCGATGACACGTGCTGCCGGCTCAAGGGGTTCAAACACTGTATTGTCGAACAGCTGGGCAAACAGAATACCATAAATCACAAGTACGATATTATTGCCCACCAGCATCGTCGACACGAAACCGTTGGGATGCCGGTAGAAGAAAGTGATGAGATGCTGGGCAAGCCCATTCTTCTCCTTGTCCATCTCAGCCAAGAGACGGTTACTGGAAACAAAGGCGATCTCCATGCCTGAGAAGAAGGCACTGAAGACCATCGTGATAAAGATCTCTATTATAAGAGGAATATACATGCTATTATTGATTGCGCACCGGTGCAGCGGGCTGTCTGATCGCCTTTCTGAGCGAATCGGCATTCTGACTCTTCGCCGTATCAGCAGGAGTCGTACTCTCCCCGAAGTCAGCCGCTGTAAACGAGCCGCGGGAGTTGGATACGTAGTATTTGGTCATCCGCTCGTCCGAACGGAAATAGCTTCCCTGCAATGTCCGCTCAGGGGTGATGAGTTTGGAATATACATGACTATAGAGCACGTGCTCTGCCTCGTTCCAAAAGAGTTGCTCGCTCCGGAAGCGCAGGCCGTCCTTAGTAAGGACCCGCACCCGTGAGCGAAGCTCCCACAGCTTCTGCTGGTCGTAGTAGTAGGCTGTGTCACACTGGATATATCCCTGCACATGGAACTTCTCATCAAACTGTTCAAGGAACAGTCCTTTGTCAAAAGTCCAACGCGAAGGGCGCTTAGCCTGGTTCACCTCCCAACGTTCTGTCACGATGCGATACTTAATCACTCCCGAGTCGGAGATCAGCGTATTCACACCCCACGACACCATGACGGGCACAGAGTCGCGGTCGTTGATGGCCGGGGCAGTGTGTTCCACCTGCTCCTGACAGGCCACAAAGCCCGTAAGCAACAGGACAAGAACTATGATCGACAAAGCAAGTCTGCGCATGCTCTTATTTTCTTTCTCTGACAAGATATTACTTTTATTCCACCTTCCACTTAGCGAACCAACGCTCGTTAAACGTCAGACCGATATTGATGCGGAACACATTCTCGGTGATGTAATTCTCTGCAGAACGGTGGATCCACTGACCGCTGATATTGAGGAAAGAACGGTTATTGTAGCCGTTCATGATGGGAATGCCGAAGCCAATGGAAGCCCCCAGTTCCTTGGGTCCATCAGCACCGTTAATATAATAATAAGGTGTAGTGTAGCTGAAGCCTGCACGGTAGCGGATACGCTTCAGCAGAGAACGGCCACGCTCATCAGGGCAGAACTCCACACCTCCCGTCCACTTTTGACGATCCTTGAAATAGTTGGAAGACATCACATAAGTGGATGCGTTAGTAGTATTGGCTACATAGACAGGATATTCCACATCACTCCACTTCTCCAATTCATAGTCCAAGCCAACCGTCCACTGACTGCCATGGGTATAAGCCAAGCCACCGGCGTACTTCGTAGGAATGGCAAGCTCATAATGTCCTGACGTGGGGAAAGAAGCCGTATCTGACACTGACGTCTGCGAATTGGTGGAGATAACCTGCAAAGACGGATCTCCACCGATCTTATGACCATAAGTATAACTCAAGCCAATGGTCAGTGCATCTTGCTTAGACAGCTTGGCCTGATACTGCAAGCCACCCTGAAGAGTATAACTGTGGATGTGGGCCGTATAGGTCTTTGCCAACGAATTGGCATACGCGTCGCTATAACTGTTCACCACCGACTTTGTATAATCACCAAAGAGATACCCTCCATTAAAACCGATTGACAACCCCTTAAATGGTTCCCAACCCATGCCAACGAATACCTGATGCACGCCACCCGTACCGCTATAAGTAGCTGTTGAGGTGGTAGAGTACTTATCATTCACCTCCTGAGTGGACATATAATTATATCCCACATTGGAGTAAGGCAACAGTCCGAAGCCAAAGCCTAAATGACGGGCCAGTCGAAAGCCACCTACTATATACTCCAAATCGGCATTGTTGGCATTCTTCTTGACATTGCCTTCTTTGAACGAGGTGATCTGTCCGCTCATGCCTATATCGAAAATAAAGGTGAGAGAATCAATCGATGAATATGACGCAGGGTTCAGATAATTCACCTGATTATGCTGACGAAGACCCATTGACAGGCCACTCATCGCACGGTTATAGCCGGAACCCTGATTAGTCAGTTCACCCAAACCAAACTGGCTGTAAGGAGAGTTAGTGCCACTTTGGGCTGTTGCCATCTGGACACTACACAGCGCCAGCAAGGCAGAAAAGAGGTATTTTCTCATCTGTTTTTTGATGTTCGTTATCACGATATGACGAGACTATAAGTATCCTATGAATATCTCGCATACAAAGTCAACTGCAAAAGTATTGAAAAAATACGAGAGAAAAGCACGATAAGTGCAAAATATAATCTATTTTTGCATCGTGAAACGTTTCAAGATATTTTTCAGAATACTCGCTGCCCTCGTTTTGACTTTCTTAACGGTCAATGTGAAGGCTGTCCCATGGGCCACGCCTGCCTTCCCCGGAGATGGCCTCAACATGCCCGAGACAACGGCAACCAGCAGGACAACAGCCCATTTCCAACGCGAAGATCCTATGGCCGCTGTAACCATATCGCTGCTTACCTGCTCACCGGGCACAGAGATCTGGAGTCTCTACGGACATACTGCCCTGCGTGTGAAGGATGAGAAGCGCGGACTCGACGTAGCCGTCAACTGGGGGTTGTTTTCCTATAGTCAGCCTTACTTCATTCCCCGTTTCGTCTTCGGCCGCTGCGACTATCAGATGGGCATGGAGCCGATGGATATCTTTCTTGCCGAATACCGTGAAGAAGGCCGCGGCGTCATCGAACAGGAACTGAATCTCAGCTCCGCGGAAAAGCAGCAGATCATCAATGCACTCGGTATGGCCTATCAACCGGAGAACCGTACCTACCGATACAATTTCTTCTACGACAACTGTACGACACGGGCACGCGACATGGTGCTCAAGCATATAACAGCGGCCATCGACTGGCATGAGCCCAAAGGCGTGGAGGTCAGTTGGCGTGACATGGTGCACGATTGGAACGGCAGTCACCGATGGGCTCGCTTCGGTAAGGATCTGCTGCTCGGTGTCAAAGCCGACTCAAAAGCTGACTTCCGCCAACGCGAATTCCTGCCCGATACGCTCCGCGCCCATTTCGCCAAAGCACAGATCAAACGTGACGGACACCTGCTACCCCTCGTTCTCAAGACCAACACACTGCTGGAGGCCGGTCCTGAGATTACAGACAGTAGCATATGGCACACGCTGACACCGACATCCATCGCCGTAATCCTCTTCGTCATCGTCGTGTTCCTTGAGATCATGGAGTGGAAACGAAGAAAGAACTTTATCGCCATCGACATCCTACTCTTCGGTCTGAGTGGCATTACCGGTCTGATCCTGTTGGCCATGGTATTCTCACTCCACCCCACCGTACAAGTCAACCTGCAGATTCTCATCCTCAATCCTCTTTGGCTCGTGCTCCTGGGCTGGGCCTTACGCCATCACGGAGAGGGATTTCATACACGATTCTTCAGAAATGCCGTCAGCATATTCTTCATTTTGTTCCTTATAGGCTATTTTATTCAAGATTATGCTGAAGGAATTACCATTTTGGCATGTATTTTGATGTCAAGAACCATACGGTACGCTCCCAAGCAACAAGAAAAGTAACAGCATGAGATATTTAGCACTGATTCTCGCAGCCCTTACCTCCGCCGAGATGCAAGCGTTCGGACTTGCTCCCCGGCTAGTAGTCAGCGTGTCCATTGACCAGCTGCGCACTGACTATATGGAAGCATTCGCTCCCCTCTATGGAAGTGACGGCTTCCGCCGGCTGATGGACCAGGGACGAGTGTACGACTGTGCCTCTTATCCCTACACACCTGTCGACCGCGCTTCGGCTGCCGCCACGCTGTCGACAGGCTCAACACCCTTCTATAACGGTATCATCAGCGAAGGATGGCTCAACCGCGAGACGCTACAACTCTCCAACTGTACGCTCGATGACAAGAACATGCCATCGCCCGTCCGCCTGCTCACCTCTACGCTTGGCGACGAGATGAAGCTGAGCTCTGACGGCGCGGCTATCGTCTACAGTTTTGCCGCCGACCGCGAATCGGCCATTCTGTCAGCCGGTCATGCCGCCAACGGCGCCTATTGGCTTGACAACGACGGACAGTGGTGCACCTCATCATGGTATGCCGGCAAGCAGGCCAAATGGATCGATGCCTACAACGTGATCAGCGCTCCTGCAGAGACGCCTAAGACTGGAAAACGCAAGAAGAAAGGCAAAGCGAATCCCACCAACGACCGTGTGGTGGACGCTTCCCTCCAGGCTATCACAGCCAACGCCATGGGCCGCGATGATGTCAGCGACCTGCTCTGCATCACCCTCTCGGCAACGAAACCCGACGGCACGCCGGTCACCCGCTGGCAGACAGATATGGAGAGCGTCTACCGCTCCCTCGACCAATCGCTGGCCAAGTTGATCAACGGCATAGAAAAACAGGTACCCCTCGACCGGGTGCTCTTCGTTTTCACTTCGACTGGTTATACTGATGACCAGCCCGACAACCTCGAACGTTATCATATTCCTACCGGAACCTTCTACATCAACCGTACGGCCTCATTACTCAATGTCTATCTTGGGGCCATCTACGGACAAGGACGCTATGTAGAAGCCTGTTTCAACAATGAGATGTACCTTGACCACCGCCTCATCGAACAGAAGCGCGTGGCCATCTCAGAGGTGCTCACCCACTGCTCCGAATTCCTCATACAATGCGCCGGCGTAGCCGATGTCTATACCAGCGACCGCCTGATGGCCGGCAATTCTGATATCAGGAAAGTACGGGCCGGCTTCAACCCCTCCCTCTCCGGCGATATCATCGTCGATGTGGCACCAGGCTGGAAACTGCTCAACGAAGATAATCATCAAACATACATTCCCCGTGCAGGCTTCATACCTTTTCCCATCGTCTTTATGGGCAACGGTATGAAAGCGCAGCACATCACCACACCTGTCACGGTAGACCACATTGCGCCTACTGTGGCTAAAGCTATCCGCATACGCGCACCTAATGCGTGTACGGTAGAACCGTTGTTCTAACAAGCTGTCACTTCCGCAGATGGCTATCGCAGACACAATGTCACAGGAAAAGAATTGGCATACCTGTCTCAAGTCATACAGCCCATTACGCACAGCTTCTTAGAACCAATCCATCATTGGAAGTCCGAAGGATTTAGTACCATTACCGGTCTGATACCCTTGTTAGAGGTATCACAGGTTGCCGGTACAAAATGACGGACGAGAGGCACCAGGTAAGCCAATAAAGCGACATCGTTTGCGGCCTTATGCCCTCGTTGGGGTTAAATCCGCCCTCCCCTTAAAGGCGGGAAATGGCAAGAATGATGGACCATAAATTATTCAAAGTCTCTGTAATTCAAATAAATTTCACAAATAGAGCTATTTATCGGCTGAAAAGTCGTAAATTTGCACATTAGAATAAAATACAAACCAAGATATGAATTTCAACAAGATTCTTAAGTCACTGTTCGGTGACAAATCCAGTCGAGACATGAAGCTGATCCAGCCCCTCGTGGAAAAGGTGAAAGCTGCCTACCCTGAGATTGAGAAGCTGAGCAATGACGAGCTCCGCGCCAAGTCAAAAGAGATCCAGAAGCAGGTGCAGGATGCTGCCAAGCCCTTCCAGGAGAAGATCGATGCCATCAAGGCAAAAATCGAAGAGACTCCTATCGACGAGCGCGAACCGATGTTCAACGAGATCGACAAGCTCGACAAAGAGATGCTCGACGCTCTGGAAAAAGAGCTCAACGACGTGATGCCCATCGCATTCAGCATCGTAAAGGATACCGCGCGCCGTTTCGCCCAGAATGAGGAGACCGTGGTAACCGCCACCGACTTTGACCGCGAGCTGGCTGCCAATCCGAAGAACGACTTCATCACGATCGATGGCGACAAGGCCATCTACCATAATGAGTGGACTGCCGGAGGTAATAAGATCAAGTGGGATATGGTACACTACGACGTACAGATCTTCGGTGGCATCGCTCTTCATCAGGGCAAGATCGCTGAGATGGCCACCGGTGAAGGCAAGACCCTTGTAGCTACCCTCCCCGTATTCCTCAACGCCCTGACAGGTAATGGCGTCCACATGGTGACCGTCAACGACTATCTGGCCAAGCGTGACTCTGAGTGGATGGGCCCTCTTTACGAGTTCCACGGACTCTCTGTCGATTGCATCGACAAGCACCAGCCCAACTCCGCCGCCCGTCGCAAAGCCTATCAGGCCGACATCACCTTCGGTACGAACAACGAGTTCGGTTTCGACTACCTGCGTGACAACATGGCACTCTCACCTTCCGACCTCGTACAGCGCCGCCACAACTTCGCCATTGTCGATGAGGTCGACTCTGTGCTGATCGACGATGCCCGTACCCCGTTGATCATCTCCGGTCCAATCCCCAAGGGTGACGACCAGATGTATGAGGAGTACCAGCCGCTCGTAGAACGTCTCTATCAGGTGCAGCGCAAGCAGGCCACCGATCTGCTCGCCGAAGCACGTAAGAAGATTTCCGAAGGCCGTGAGACAAAGAACCAGCAGATGATCGATGAAGGATTCCTCGCCCTCTACCGCAGCTATAAGGCGCTGCCTAAGAACAAGGCACTCATCAAATATCTCTCTGAGGAAGGTATCAAGAGCGGACTGCAGAAGACCGAGGAGATCTACATGGAGAATAACAACCGACGCATGCCCGAGGCCGTCAAGCCTCTCTACTTCGTTGTAGACGAGAAGCTCAACTCTGCCGATCTCACTGATAAGGGTCAGGACTGGATGTCGGATCAAGTAAAGGATAAAGACCTCTTCCGTCTGCCCGATATTGCTACCCAACTGTCAGACCTGGAGTCGGAGACCAACCTTTCTGACCAGGAGCGTCTCGACAAGAAAGATGCCCTGCTAAACCACTATGCCGTACAGAGCGACCGTGTACACACCCTGCAGCAACTGCTCAAGGCATACACTATGTTCAACAAGGACGATGAATATGTCGTGATGGACGGTGAGGTAAAGATCGTCGACGAGCAGACCGGCCGTATCATGGAAGGTCGCCGCTGGAGCGACGGACTGCACCAGGCTATCGAGGCCAAGGAGCATGTAAAAGTAGAGGCTGCCACACAGACCTATGCCACTATCACCCTGCAGAACTACTTCCGTATGTACCATAAGCTGGCCGGTATGACCGGTACTGCTTCGACAGAGGCCGGTGAGTTCTGGGATATCTATAAGCTCGACGTCGTTGAGATCCCGACCAACCGACCGGTGATCCGTGACGATATGGACGACCGTGTGTACAAGACCAACCGCGAGAAATACCGTGCCGTGATCGAAGAGATCGACAACATGCGCGTCTCGGGTCGTCCCTGCCTTGTGGGTACCACATCGGTGGAGATCTCTGAGTTGCTCGGCAAGATGCTCGACATGCGTAAGATCCCCCATCAGGTGCTTAATGCCAAGCTCCATCAGAAGGAGGCACAGATCGTGGCCGAAGCCGGCCGCTCCACCATGGGCACTTGCTATGTTGCCAGCGACGGCAAGGCTTTCTGTGAGAAAACATCAGCAGAACGCTATCAGAAGATGCTGAACGAGTCGAAAGACGGACAACCGGGACAAGAGGTGAAAAGCGAGCAACGTCTCCTTGGCGCCGTGACCATCGCTACGAACATGGCCGGCCGTGGTACCGATATCAAGCTGACACCTGAGGTGAAGGAAAAAGGCGGTCTTGCCATCATCGGCACCACCCGTCATGAGAGCCGTCGTGTAGACCGCCAGCTGCGTGGTCGTGCCGGTCGTCAGGGTGACCCCGGATCAAGTGTGTTCTATGTATCACTCGAGGATGATCTGATGCGTAAGTTCGGTTCTGAGCGTATCGCCAAGATCATGGACCGTCTCGGCTTCGAGGAGGGTGAGCGTATCGAGGCTCCGATGATCTCGAAGAGCATTGAGCGTGCACAGAAGAAGGTTGAGGAGAACAACTTCGGTATCCGCAAGCATCTGCTCGAATACGACGACGTGATGAACAAGCAGCGTACCGTGATCTACGAGAAGCGCCGTCACGCCCTTATGGGTGAGCGTCTGGGCATGGACATTTCCAATATCATCTGGGACCGGGTTGTAAGCATCATAGAAAGAAACGACTATGAGGGCTGCAAGGAAGCCTTCTTACAGACATTGTCAATGGAAGTGCCGTTCACCGAGCAACAACTGGCCAACGACAATAAGAACGACCTGGCTGAGAAAGCCTTTGAAATCGCTATGGCAACCTTCAAGCGTAAGACCGAGCGCATTCAGGCTGATGCATGGCCGGTGATCAAGCAGGTGTACGAGACACAAGGCGAGATCTACCAGTTTATCGTTGTGCCCATCACCGACGGTCGCCACCTCATCCAGCTGCGTGTCAACCTGAAGGAAGCATACGAGACTGACTGTAAGAATATCGTAAAAGAATTTGAGAAGTTCGTGCTGCTCCATGTCATCGATGACGACTGGAAAGAAAACCTGCGCCAGCTCGACGAGCTGCGTCACAGCGTGCAGAACGCCAGCTACGAGCAGAAAGACCCGCTGCTGATCTTCAAGCTTGAGAGTGCCAAGCTGTGGGATACGATGATCGACGATCTCTACAACCGCGCCACCGCATTCCTCATGCGTGGACAGATCCCCATGCAAGCCGAGAACGCTCCTGTACAGGAAGCCGCTCCCGAAGAGCACGCACAGCGCTACAATGAGCAGAAGGTCAACCTCGATGAGGTTGATGACGCACAACGTGCTGCTGCCTCACAAGACACCCGCGAAGGCCAGCAGCAGCCAGTACGCCAGCCCATCGTACGCGAGCATATGCCACGTCCCAATGATCCCTGTCCCTGCGGCAGCGGAAAGAAATTCAAGAACTGTCACGGTCGTGGAATCCGATAAATCGGCATACGACTGATACCATAAAATAACAAGCACCGCCAGGAGAATGTTCCCGGCGGTGCTTTTTTCTGCCATGCCATCTCATAAAAGACCGACGACCGGCTCTCCTCATCTTAGGCTCTCTACCAACAGCCACAGATTGAGCACCGTGACGACCACACCAATGCCATAGAGCAGACACTTGTTAGGCAACCGGTTGGCATACTTACCCATTACCTTCTTCGACGAAGTGAGATACACCTGCGCAAAGACCGTAAAAGGAAGTTGGACAGAGAGAAACATCTGAGAGTAAATCAAGCCCTTGAACGGATCGCTGATCAGGAATATCAACAGCAACGCAACGACAAGAGAAATTAAAATGCCAACGGCTGAGTGGGTGTCCTTAGCATTATACGACTCCCCGAACAGCCCCGCAAAGATACTTCCTGCAGCCATGCCACTCGTGATGCAACTCGACAAGCCTGCCATCAGCAGGGCCAGCGCAAATATCACTGACGCATGACTGCCAAGTAATGGAGCCAGAAGGGCACCGGCCTGCGACAAATCGTCGATCGCCTCGCCTGATTGGAAGAAAGTGCACGCCGCCAATACGATCATCGCCGAATTGATAGCCCAGCCCACTATCATGGAGAAGAGCGTATCGAAAAACTCATACTTCAGACTGTGACGAATGCGCTCCTCGCCCTTGAGATGGATCTCACGGCTCTGGATCACCTCAGAATGCAGAAACAGATTGTGAGGCATCACGACCGCTCCAAGCACACTCATGATCACCAGCATTGACCCTTCGGGGACGCTCGGCACCCAGGCAGCCCGGAAAGCTGCCGGCCAGTCGACATCGACAAGGAACAGCTCATAGATGAACGATAGACCTATGACAGAGACAAAACCGATGATAGCCCGTTCCAGTTTCTTATACGAATTAGTGAAAATCATCAACAACACGGCAATGGTAACGATCAGCGAGCCTAAGACTATCGGGATCTTAAAAAGCATCTGCAAAGCAATGGCTGCACCAAGAATCTCGGCCAACGATGTGGAGATGGAGGCCAGTACCGCACTGATGATGATCGGACGACCCACCCACCGTGATGTGTATTTTACGGTAGCCTCACTCAGACAGAGTCCCGTCACAATGCCTAAATGAGCCACATTGTGTTGTAAGGCCACGAGCATCCACGTAGACAGCGTCACTACCCACAGTAAAGCATACCCATACGAACTGCCGGCAGCAAAGTTGGTAGCCCAGTTGCCCGGATCGATGAAACCAACGGTCACCAGCAGTCCGGGACCGATATAACGGAAAATATCAAGCGCACCCAGAACATGAGGATGCGACTTACTCTTTAATTCTTGAATGATGTTCTTCATATTCCTACCATTTATAAGTTGGGCCATCCGGTAAAAACCTATTTGAGACGACTCTGCCTGCAAAAATACGAAAAACTATCCATTATCCTTCTCTTCCACGATACCTAAAACCTATGATTTTATAATCATTCCAAATGATTCATCAGACAACAAACATATATTGGCCTGCCAGACATCTCCCGCCCTCTTGCCAGCACACCGATACACGGCTAGTCCTACCACGACAATTATCTGAAGATGTAGCAATGCCTATGGGCTTCAGAAAGAGGGAATCGCTCATCTGTCATACAAATGCATACATGCACACCTTTTTGATACAACTGACTTTCCTCCGTTCCCCCAGCAACTGTTCTCATTCACGCTCAAAGTTCTTATTACGACAGAAGATTGCAGACAACATCCGCTAAAGTCCGATTTTTAGCAATGAATATTTTTATATAAGTGATATTTATCGTATATTTGTTTCCATAAAAATGACATAATCCACAAAACCGTAATCTTTATGAAATATCAGCGACTCCCTCTGACAACCCTGTTGTTAGGAGCGGGCATGGCGGTCTGTCCGCCGCTTCATGCCGACAACCACCCTACACGCGGTATCGGTGTTTATCCGGGCAATCCTTCACAAACATTCCATCCCAAGAAAACAACAGCCAAGACAGCCGGCAATGTGGCTCTACTGTGTACGGCTACCGCCTCCTCCTCTTTTGACTACAACCTCACCGCACAGCTCGCCACCGACGGCATCCTGGCCAAGGGCATGCCGGCGCAGCTCACGGTAAGTACGAAAGAAGGACCGCTCAATCTGCGGGAGAAAGAGAAGACGCTTGACGAGAACTGGGTGACCTACAATCAGGTCATGGGAAACAACAACTACCTCCAGTACGACTGGACCGGCATGTCTGTCGCCCCGAAAGCCATCCACTTTGCCGGCAGCGTCATCTATCACCCCGACCGCCAGAAAGGCTATCACTACAGCGTCCAGGCATCGACGGACGGTACTACATGGCAGACGATCGGCGAGGTGAAAGGCGACAGCCTGCCCGGCACGCCCAGCAAGGAGCGCGCCAGCAGCGACCCCAACAAGCAGGAGGACACGGGCGTACTGCCTGTACGCAAGATCGACCAGACGATCAACATCACGGCCGGTACATATCAGCATCTGCGCCTCGTACTTGATGTCCCGTCGGCAGCCTACAGCCGTATCGAGACCGTCGATTTCGAAGGAGCCGACAAGCCATTGCCTTCCTGGCATTTCGATAGTGCATGGCGCTCTGCCATATCGAAGGATGATCAGTGGCTGATGGTCGACCTTGGAGCAGCCACCCCGATCGACTCTACCCTAATTGACTGGATAGGCTCACCCAAGACTTTCTACGTGGAGACCTCCAATGACGGACGCTCATGGACCGTTGCCAATGTCTATCATGAGCCAATGCTTCTCAGCACGGGCGCAACGACCGATGCGATTGTATCCACGCCGCTGATGACGAAAGGTACTTGTCGTTATGTCCGCGTATATATCCCTTCGATGGGGCGTGAGGCTGCCTACACGATCAGTGAGCTACGCGTCTTCGGTCAGAAACAGTTTGCCTATATGCCCTGTGAGGAAGAAGGCTTCCACGGACACAACTCGGCGGCAAGCACCCGAGACACGAAGGACAACTACAGCCTCAACGGAGGCAACTGGCAGCTACAGCGCGTCGGCGACACGCAATGGATACCGGCAACCGTACCGGCAACCGTACTCACCTCATACTATAACGTGGGAGCCGTGCCCGACAATACATTCGGTGACAACATGAAACAGATATCGGAGTCGTACTTCAACAGCGACTTCCGCTATCGCAAGACATTCGATCTGCCGAAGGAAATGGCCGGCCGCCATATCTTCCTGAATTTCGACGGTATCAACTGGAAAGCTGACGTGACACTCAACGGTCATAAGCTCGGACGCATCGACGGCGCTTTCCTCCGCGGGCAATACGACATCACTCCGTATGTGAAGGAGACCGGCAACGAGCTGGAAGTGTATATCCATCACAATGCCCATCCCGGTGTGATCAAAACCAAGAATGAAGAGACCACCGATTTTAACGGTGGCACATTAGGCGCTGACAATCCTACTTTCCATGCCACGATCGGCTGGGACTGGATCACGACCACTCCCGGACGCGACATCGGCATCTGGAACGACGTGTTCCTCACTGCCAACGAAGGCGTACTCGTAAAGGATCCCCTTGTGACAACAACGCTCTCGAAAGATCTCAAGGCATCCATGACACCTTCCGTGCTGCTGAAGAACACCACAGACAAGACGACAGACGTGATGGTGAAAGGTTGGATCGGAAAGATCACATTTAAGAAAAAGGTGAGCCTTCAGCCACAATCCGTCGAAGAAGTGAGCTTCACTCCTGACGAATACAAGCAGCTGAAGAACCAGACGATGCACCTGTGGTGGCCGAACGGTTACGGCGATCCTTATCTCTATGACGCAGGATTCGCCATTGAACAGAACGGCAAGACTACCGGAGAGGTGACCTATAAGGCCGGTATCCGGGAGATGAGCTACAAGGACAAGACTACAGATCTGAAGATCTATATCAACCATAAACGCTTCAACCCACTCGGCGGCAACTGGGGTTTCTCGGAAACGAACCTTAATTACCGCGACCGCGAATATGACATCGCTGTGCGCTATCACAGAGACATGCACTGCACGATGATCCGCGACTGGGTAGGCATGATCGGAGACGAGGAGTTCTATGAGGCCTGCGACCGTTACGGCCTGATGGTATGGCAGGACTTCTGGCTTGCCAATCCCTGGGACGGCCCCGATCCTGACGATGAGCAGATGTTCATGGAGAACGCACGCGACTATGTCTACCGCATCCGCCGCCATCCCTCCCTCGGTATCTATGTAGGACGCAACGAGGGCTATCCTCCCGCCACACTCAACAAGGCACTGCCTGAGATGCTCGCCACAGAGCATCCACAGCTCGAATACATCCCCTCTTCAGCCGATGACGGCGTGAGCGGACACGGACCGTACAACGCATTGCCGGCAAAGGAATATTTTGCCAATCAGACCGGAAAGCTTCATTCCGAGCGTGGCATGCCGGCAGTGATGAACCGGGAGAGCATGCTCCGTATGCTACCGGCCGACTCCGTGGACCATTACAACATCGGATGGGCACAGCACGATTTCACATTGAAGGGAGCCCAGAAAGGTGCCTCATTCATGCAGATGATCGCCGACCGCTTCGGCAACGATGACAAGAGCGGACGTACGACAGGATACGGCATGGACACGAAAGCCGGACGCTTCCACGATCTGGCCCAATGGATCAACTATGACGGATACCGGGCCATGTTCGAAGCCTCACAGCAGCAACGCAAAGGACTGCTCATCTGGATGAGTCACCCCTGCTGGCCCAGTCAGGTATGGCAGACCTACGACTACTATTTCGAGCCTACCGCTGCCCTCTTCGGCACACAGAAAGCCTGCGAGCCGATACACGTGCAGTACAATGCCGATAAGAACACCATTGAGTTGGTCAGCTACGTACGTCCATACAAGAAAGTGGAGGTGAAAGCCGCCGTGCTCGATTATCAAGGCAATACGCTCTCAGAGCAGACCCATCGTGTAAATATCTCCGGTGATGAGACATTGACCATCGGCAATCCACTCACTCTGCCCGGCGACAGCTGCTACTACATCAAACTGACAGCGACACAGGACGGGAAGACGCTCTCGGACAACTTCTACGTAGAACAGAGTGTAAAGCAAGGCATGCGCCAACTGCTCCAGCTCCCCAAGGTACACCTCATGAAGGTCGTAGAGAGCACCACACCGGCAGCCGGCAATGACCACAGTGCCGACGACCAGACCTTGCGCGTGACACTGGCTAACGACACCGATACTCCGGCATTGATGATCCGTCTCAACCTGAAGAACGACCATGGCGACCAGATCCTGCCGGCCTTCTACTCCGACAACTACTTCGCCCTCATGCCTCATGAAAGCAAGACGGTGACCGTAACCTGGCACAAAGCTGACATGCACGGATCTGAGGCTGTCATAAAGGTGAGCGGATTCAATGTAATAGAATAGCAAAATCCCACTTCCGTACAATACCAGAAGAGAAAAGCAACTTGCTCGACTCTTCTGGTATAAAAATGATGTCGCATAACACAAACAAGCTCCCAGACGAAGGCTAGATCAATCCCAATCTGAGAGAGACATAAAAAAGATGCTGCGAAAGAGCTCTCAACAGACCTATTGAGGCTCACCCGATGAATATAGGGGATTGTTTAGCT
>HF988554.1 GCA_000431975.1 Prevotella sp. CAG:924
TTACTTTGCCAAGTAATATATGGTAACTTTTCCCGAAATATAAGCATTCTGCAATATATTGATTTTCAACATCTTACAGAACAGCAGACAAACCCGGGAACAAAGGGGCTTGCCGGGGACTCCTACTACCTAAAAATCGGGCGGACAGCCACCGAGAATAAGGTGAAAACAGCCTGCAAGTGGACCTGTTAGCCTTCTCATCCGGGATTTCTCAATGTAAAGAAAAATAAGTAGAATTTCGTTCTTGCGTCCTCCTTTGACGGATCACAAGTATCGTGCTTCCACGCCCTTTCCTCCTGCTTCAAAGGGAACGCGAAGGGCCGCCCTACTTCCCTCCCTGCCGGCATACGGACAACACCCTTCCACAAGGGCGCTCCGGCGAGCGGCCTGCGGACAAGAGACGCAGGCGAGCGACATGAAAACAGCTCTCATTCTCTCCCTTTCCGACCCGCGACATAGAGCCGGAAGAAGAGAATGAGAGCCGTTGCATCTTATCTAGAAGCGCAATCAGCCACACGGCTGACTACAAAGCAGATACGCAATAATGGAAAATCGTCCTATCGTTTACAGGAGGAGGACACGCACCTCCGCATTGCCCATCTTCTGCAGCTTGTTCATGGGCTGGTGATAGTAGATGCTCTGGATGGCCTTGTTGATGATGCCATGGCCTACTGCCAGCACCGTCTTGTCGGGATAGGTCGTGCGCAGATAGGTAAGGAAGTTGATGGCACGGCTCTGCAGATGCTCCAGCGACTCGATGTCATCGGGCCAGGGCTTGTCCTTCAGGTCGGGGATAAACTTGTTGGTGAAGCTTCCCCAGTCGCGCTCACGCAGCAGCGGCGTCGTGTCGATCTCCGGATTGCCATGAGGCTCGGCAATGATCCGGCAGGTGTCGATGGCACGTTTCAGATCGCTCGACACAAAGGCGTCGATCTTCTCATCCTTCAGCCGGTCGCGTACCTCACGGGCCTGCTGACGGCCTGTCTCATTCAGCTCACCCTGTTCCTGACCCTGCAGGATCTGGGCCTTGTTGTCCACCGTCTCGCCGTGGCGCACTAATAATAACTTTGTCATATTATGTCCGTTTATCTTGTCATTTGATGACAACGGCGGCGTGCCGCCGTTGTCCGTCCGGACTGCAAAAGTACAAAAAATAGGGCGAAGGCGCATACAATGTACCCATTTATTTATTATTTTTGCAGTATATAAAAACCATCATCAATTCATATCATTGCATGAAGACAAAAGTCAGTATTCTCCTGCGTTCAATCGGAGCCATCATCATCGGTGTCCTCCTGATCAAGTATAGCAACAACGCCGTGCTGTGGCTCACCATCCTCATCGGCGTCATCTTCCTTCTCTCCGGCCTCGTGTCGTGCATCACCTATCTGGCCGGCCGGAACCGCAAGGGCATCGACGGCATACAGATCCTCGATGCCACGGGACGCGACATCACACCCGCACGACCCTCCTTCCCCATCATCGGACTGGGCAGCCTACTGCTGGGAGGCCTGCTGACCTTCGCCCCCTCGCTGTTCATCAACTTCCTGGTCTACGGACTGGCCATCATCCTCATCCTCGGTGCGCTCAACCAGTTCTTCAACCTCAGCTCCGCCTCCCGCATCGTCAAGATCGGCCTGTTCTGGTGGATTGTCCCCGCACTCATTCTCCTCACCGGCCTCATCGCCCTTGTCAAGCCCAGCATCATCGCCACGGCTCCCCTCTACATCATCGGCTGGTGCATGATCATCTATGGCGTGGTGGAAATGATCAACAGCATCAAGATCAGCCGCTGCCGACGCGACTATGCCAAGGCGGTGGAGATACGCGAACAGCAGGAAACTGCCAACAGCCAGACCGCCAAAGAGACGGACAAGACGCCCCAACCCTAACCGCACAACCAGAAAACACAAGGCATTTTAGCATCCGGACGCACCACGGTGCCTCCCTACATCGTCCCACACGACAATCGCGCGGACGATGCCGCCCACACCCGGATAGGGATGAGCCGGACATAGGGACGTACCACGGTGCGTCGACATTTATAAAACGACCATGATATCCCAACTAACCTTTGACGATCGCATATCCATCTAACCTAAACCCATCCATTTGACGGCAAACACTTATTGTCTTAACTTGCCTGACACCCTTCCTCTTCCATGCAGTTGGAGCTTAACCGTCGACTTCAAGAGACGGAAACCGGCTTGTGCCACAGGCGTCTTCTGACAGACGAAGACCAAACCTAAATAAGGGAAAATGTGAAATTCAAGGCTGTTACTGGTAGGGAAAATGTGAAATATAGGAGCCTGAATAGTGGGGAAAGTGTGAAAACATAGCCTATATTTAGTGGGGAAAATGTGAAAAACAGGGGTCAGAATAGTGCGGATTATGTGAAAATTGCTATATTTGCAGATATATAAAAAGAACGCTTGGAAACATGGAGAAGATACTGAAAAGAAAGATCGACCAATATCTTACTGACTGGAAAAATAAGCCTGACAGAAAGCCTCTGATCGTTAAGGGAGCGCGTCAGGTAGGCAAGACACGCTCTATAGAGTGGTTTGCCGGCCAGAATTATGCAAGCGTGATAGAGATCAATTTTATCGAACAGAAAAAATACCGCGAGATATTCAATGACGGCTTTGAAGTAGACGACATACTGAAGAATATCTCGCTGCTCAATCCTGAATTTAAGTTCATTCCCAGCGACACCCTCTTTTTCTTCGACGAACTGCAAGCGTGTCCCAACTGCGCCACATCGTTGAAGTTTTTTAAGCTTGACGGCCGTTTTGACGTTATCTGCTCAGGTTCGCTCATGGGAATCAACTATAAGGAGATCGAGTCGAACAGCGTAGGGTATAAGGAGGACTACGAGATGCACTCGATGGACTTTGAGGAATTTTTGTGGGCAAGAGGCTATACCGATGAGTTCATATCCGACTTATACAGCCACATGCTCGACATCAGGCCCCTCTCCCAACTGCAGATGGACACCCTACTCGGCCTGTTCCGCGACTATGTCATCATCGGGGGCATGCCCGAAGTAGTCAGTACGTATGTAAGAAACAAGAATTTCAGCGGCACGCTCGACATTCAGCGGCAACTGCTGAAGGACTATGAGGAAGACATAACCAAATATGCGGAAGGACTCGACAAGGCTAAGGTGAAGGCTGTATATAACCATATCTCAACCTTTCTGGCCAAGGAGAACAAACGTTTTCAGATAACCAAGATAGCCAAGAACGCACGCAACAGAGACTATATAGGTTGCATAGAATGGCTCAGCGATGCCGGAGTGATCAACGTGTGCTACTGCCTTAACCAGCCCGAACTGCCTCTCAAGGGCAACTATGATCCTAAGATGTATAAGATATATTTTAAGGATACAGGACTGCTCATTGCCTCGCTTGACGAAGAGGCGCAGGAAGACCTGAGGGCTAACAAGAATCTCGGTACATATAAAGGAGCCATATATGAGAATATCGTAGGTGACATGCTCGTTAAGCAAGGCTACCAGTTGTTTTATTACAATAGCGACAAGCCAGCCCTTGAGATGGACTTCTTCATAAGAGACACCGATTCGCTCATACCTGTGGAGGTAAAAGCCAACGACGGGGCTACAGCCTCACTGAACAGGTTGCTAAAAGACGACAAATATCCTGACGTGAAATATGGTATCAAACTGGGATACAAGAACATCGGATTTAATGGCAAATTCTATACTTTTCCCTATTTCCTGTCTTTCCTGCTGCGTAGATTCGTAGCAGAGAGGAAATAAAGGAATTCCTACCTTTATCGTATCAGCCATCTCACCCATATCCGCCATTAGGCCACAGGTATCTATTGCATCCGGCTGCCCCGACACCCTTCCTCTTCCATGCAGTTGGAGCTTAACCGTCGACTTCAAGAGACGGAAACCGGCTTGCGCCACAGGCGTCTTCTGACAGACTAAGACCAAACCTAAATCGGGGAAAATGTGAAATTCAAGGCTGTTTTCGATGGGGAAAATGTGAAATATAGGAGCCTGAATAGTGGGGAAAGTGTGAAAACATAGCCTATATTTAGTACGGAAAATGTGAAAAACAGGGGGCGGGATTGTGCGGATTATGTGAAAACGCCCTCCTTACCAACGATCCCCGCCATCCCGAAGGAGGGCACAAGGTCCTGACATCTTACCCTATTTCCCAGCCTATCATTCCATAAAAAATGCACCCCAAAAGTCATCGTTGACTTTTGGGGTGCACCCTTCTTATTAGGACATCTTCTTCCGACATCCCTCCGCCGTGACTCTTATCAGTCCGGCCGGAGCGGACAAGCCGTAGAATGATGTTACTGATACTTCTTGATCTGGTCGGCCGCCCGCGGATCGCCCAGCTCCTGTGCCTTGCGGAGGGCTTCCAGACCCTCCTCCTTCTTCTTCTGTTCGCACAGGGCAATACCCTTTATAAGATAGAGGTCCGCATACTTGTCGGTGAGGCTGAGGGCCAGATCGCAGGTGCGCACGGCATCCTCCAGCTTGTTGACGCGGAGCTGCAGGCTGGCCATCTCCGCATAGTAGGTAGGCTCGGTGCGGTTGAGCACGATGGCGTGTGCGATGTCGTTGAGGGCCAGCTGATACTGACGGAGCTTCATCTCACAGCTGAACTTCAGGTAGTAGAAGTCGGCCGTAGCATTATTATTCATCAGTGAGTCGTAGCGCAGATAGTCCATGAAAGCCTTGCGCGTCTCGCCCATCTCGTCGTAGAGCCGGCCACGGGTCAACACGTAAGGAGCCGACGATGCTCCCGGCTGTACGTTCACGGCCTGGTCGAGCAGCTGCAGGACCTCCGTCTTCGGAGCCTTCAGCTGTGTCTTGCACTGTGCCGCCTCGTAGAACACCTCTCCGTTCTTGCCCAGATCAGTCTGTTGCAACTCGGTGAAGATGTTGAGGGCCTGCTGGTAGTCGCCCTGGGCGAAGATGGCCTGTGCCTGCTGATGACGGTAGACCGGCAGCGGGTTGTTCTTGTAAGCCTCCTCGGCGAGCTCCTGCGCACGCTTCATGGTCCAAAGGGTGAAGGTGGAGTCGGTGGGATAGATGCTGTAGGCATACACCTGCTTGGCGTAGTTGCTCAGCGCCTCATCCTTATGGGTGGCCTGCTTCACGCCTTCCTGCAAGGTGTTGTCGGCATCGGCGAGCCGCCGCTGGCTGATCTCACGTCCGGCCTTGAGGTCGTAGCCTGTGGCCGAGGCGGGGAACTGACGGATAAAGTCGCTGATCATGGCGTCGTAGCGTACACTGTCGTTCTGCTCGCCCGAGAGCATCAGCATCACCGTGGCCTGCTGCTCATCATCGGGCAGTGCGGGACGGATGCCTGTGGCACGCAGCACCGGATCGTTGACTGAGAGACCGTTCACCTGGAAGGAGGCCGTCAGACGGGCATCGGCAGAGAACGCCTGCCCGCCCTCGGAGGGACGCTGCATAATGCCGAGCAGCTCGCCCTGCTCATTGACAATGGGGCAGCCCAGATCGGTAGACGACACGTCGTTGTCGTTGAAGACATAGTAGTTGAGCGTTGTCTGGAACTTCTCCGCACGCTCCACCTTGATGTTCTTCGAGGTGGCCTTCTTCACGCTGTAGCCCACCAACGTCACCGATGTCGCAGGCGCGTCCGTGGCCGTGAGCGGCAAGGCCGGCTCCTTCTCGCCGTCCTTGATGCGGAAACGGCAGAGATCGTACATCTCCGAGGCGCCGATCATCACGTCGACCTCATGCTGCTGGCCGCGCGCATCGACCACGATGGCACGCTGTGCCCCATTGAAAGCCGACCAGGCGGCGATGCCCTCACCCGGCTTGCCCGTGAAGACGCCATAAGAGGCGCTGTGGATAGAGCCGTCGGCATTGAAGGTGGTGAGGGCGAAGACGCTCCCGGCAGCCTTCTTCACTGCCGCGGTCTGCGCAGCCGAAGGGAGGGTGATGAGAGCGAATAGCGCAATAATGATATTTCTGACTGATTTCATGATCTATGATAATTTCAATAAGTTTCGGGCATTCTCTATGGCGGCCTGCGAGATATCGCTGCCGCTGAGCATCTGGGCGATCTCCCGCACGCGCTCGTCGGGCGTCAGCTCACGCATCTCGCTGACCGTGCCGGTCTCCGTCTCGCGCTTGCTCACCTTATAATGATGGCTGCCCAGTGCCGCTATCTGCGGCAGGTGGGTGATCGAGATCACCTGACGGTGTTGGTCGCCCATCTCGCGCATGATCTGTGCCATCTGCTCGGCCACCCGTCCGCTGACACCGGTGTCGATCTCATCGAAGATGATGGTCGGCAGCTTCACGGCACCGCTGATGAGGGCCTTCAGGGAGAGCATCACACGGGCAATCTCACCACCCGAGGCCACCTGCGAGACAGGCTGCAGGGGCGAGCTACTGTTGGCGGAGAAGAGGAACGACACCTTGTCGACGCCCGAGGGCGAACAGTCGCGCGTGGTGAAGTCGATCGAGAAACGCACATGGGGGATGCCGAGCGGCACCAGCCGCTTCTTCATCTCCTCCTCCACCACAACGGCGGCCTTCTTGCGGATGGCCGTCAGCTTTCCGGCTTCGTCAAGGCAGCGGGCATACGCCTGCTCCATGTTGAGCTTCAACGCTGCCAGACGGTCGTCGCCGCCGTCGATGGCGCTGATCGCGTCCTTCAGACGGTCGCGCTCACCGATCAGCTCCTCCACAGAAGCGAAATGGAAGCGCTGCTCCAGGGAATAGAGCAGGTCCAGACGGGCGTTCACCCTGTTCAGCTCCTCGGGATCGAAGTCGATGAGCTCCATGCGGCGCTCCAGCTCATCGGCCATGTCCTTCATCTCGATGTAGGCCGACTCGAGGCGTCCACTCAGCTCCTTCACCTCCGGATAGACGGCGGTGATCTCCGACACACGGTCGGACGCCAGACGGAGCTGGTCGAGGATGCCGCTCTCCTCCGTGGCGATGGCGCCATTGGCCTCGTAGAGCGCGCTCTTGATCTCCTCCACGTGAGAGAGGGTCTGCTGCTGCTGTTCCAGGTCGGCCTGCTCGCCTTCCTGCAGCTGTGCCTTCTCCAGCTCGCTATACTGGAACCGGAGATACTCCTCGTTCTCCTTGCTCTGCTCCGTCTGCCTCACGCAGTCCTCGTAAGCCTTCTTAGCCGCCTGATAGGCCTTATAGGCCTTGAGATAGCAGGCGCGCTGCTCACCGTCGGCGGCGATGATGTCGACCACGCTCAGCTGGAAGTCCTCTTTCTGCAACAGCAGGTTCTGATGCTGCGAGTGGATGTCGACGAGCTGCTCGCCGAGCTCCCGCATGTCGGTCAAAGGCACCGGCGTGTCGTTGATGAAGGCGCGGCTCTTGCCCGAGGCGTTCACCTCACGGCGCAGGAGGCACTCTCCGTCATAGTCGATGTCGTGGGCCGTAAAGAAGTCGTTCATTCCATAGCGGGAGATATCGAAGGTAGCCTCTATGATACATTTGGTCGACCCGCTCTTCACCTGCTTCGAATCGGCCCGCTGGCCCAGCAGCAGATGAAGCGCACCGAGGATGATGCTCTTTCCCGCACCCGTCTCTCCAGTGATGACGGAGAAGGCGGGATAGAAGTCGATATCGAGCTCGTCGATGAGTGTAAAGTTCTTGATATATAGGTGCTTAAGCATAATTGGTTCACTGTTTGATTTTCTCCCACTGATTGTTCTGCGACGCATTGATGGAGAAGAGGATG
The DNA here is from genome assembly GCA_000431975.1 of Prevotella sp. CAG:924. Lineage (GTDB taxonomy): Bacteria > Bacteroidota > Bacteroidia > Bacteroidales > Bacteroidaceae > Prevotella. Next base: position 7,728 of record HF988554.1, read on the forward strand.
TCGTAGACGGTCTCCCGCTCCTTCGGCGTTCCCTTGCCCTTGTAGATGTTCACCAGCTCATCGCGCTTGTAGTCGGTCCATATCTGTGGCAGCAGGCTCATGGGCCGGTTGTCGTGGGCCTTCTTCAGATCCTCCTCCAAGGCCGTCGTGATGGCAGCACGTCCGAGGTCGGCGTTCGTCGACATCTCGTCGAGCCCCTTACGATAGTAATCGTATTGCAGCTGACGGAAGGGAGCCATCGCGCCGTCGAGATAGTCGTTGATGATAGCGAAGCGATTACGGTCGTTGTCGAACGATTTCCATCCGGCGAAGTTCAGGTTCTGCGCATTGTTCACGAGGTTCATGCACTGCTGCAGCACATCCTCTCCCCCGTTGGGCGAGAAGCTGTCGAGGTCGAGCCCGATAATCAGGTAGGCATAATAAGCCATGAGGGCCGTCAGCTGATTGTCGACGGTCTCCTCGCGGAACTCCAGCTCGTCGAACTGTGAGAACTCAAAGTTGAAATCTCCATCAGTGTTGTTGTAGAGCGTCGAGGTGTAGGAGGAGTTCCATACGGGCCGGTTGGCCTGGATCGTGGCCTTGCAGGTGAAGAGGTTGGAGGAGGCATCATATTTCGTCACCTGGATGTTCAGGTTGCATACGATGCGCTCATTCTTCTGAAACTGCAGGTGGGTCCACTGCCGGTCGTTGAACATCTGCTCCATCTTCTGCTGCAGGCTCTCGAAGACCGCGTTGTCTGTGCTCTGAATCTGATTGTGATTCACGGTCACCTTCATCTGCAGCTCCTGTGCGCAGGCCGGCAAGCAGAAAAGGCAAGGGCTAAGAAAAGCCAAGAATAGAAATCTGCGAAACATAACCATACAGGGGGAAAAACGGGCAGCCTGCAGGGGACGTCCCTGCAGGCACTGCCTTTTATAGATTCATATTCATCTTCGCCTCACGGAGCTTGATGCGCATGAGGCACTGTTTCGTGTTAAGCGTAAAGTCGCTTGACAGAATCCAGTTGAAATAGCCGGGATCGCGGTGCAGCACATCGGTCACTGCCCATCCCTTATACTTGCCGAAGTTGAACACCTCATGAAGACGGGGCTTGCCGTCGGCGTCGAGCAAAGGCTGGTTGTCCGGGCCTTTCATCTCCTCCCAGATCATGCGTCCTGCAAAATCGACATTGTCGTTCTGACGGGAGAAATCGGCCAGCGCCTCCATGTCGTTGGGCAAGGCACGGTCGGGCTCCTCCGCCGTCTCGGGATTGTACTTGTCGAGCTCGCCCATCAGCACACGGTAGGTGGCCTCCGCATCCTGATCGGCGCGGTGGGCCTGGAAGTCGTCCTCCATCTTGTGTCCGGTGAAGAACTTGTAGGCGGCGGCCAGGTTGCGGCTCTCCATCTTCTGGAAGATTGTCAGCGCGTCGATGAGATGGCAGCGCGAGAAATCGAAGTCGACACCTGCCCGGAGAAACTCCTCCGCCAGCATGGGGATATCAAAACGGTTGGAATTATATCCCGCGAAGTCGCTGCCTGTGAACTGGTCGGCCAGGTGCCTGGACAGCTGCTTGAAGGTCGGCGCGTCCTTCACCATCTCGTCGGTGATGCCCGTCAGGCCCTGCACGACGGCAGGGATAGGCTTCTCGGGATTGACGTAAAGGCTCTCGCGCTCTTCCTTCTGATCGGGATATACCTTAACATAAGAGATCTGTATGATACGGTCGTGGACCAAGTCAAGGCCTGTCGTCTCCAGATCGAAGACGACAAGCGGTTTCTTCAAATTAAGTTTCATGATGATGTTTAGTCATTCAGCAGCAGCGGCATGATCAGCATGAGGATGTCCTCATTCTCCGGCTGCTCAGTAGGCACGACGATGCCGGCACGCGAAGGATCGCCCAGCAGGAGCTTCACCTCAGTAGTGTCGTAGCTGTTAAGGATCTCCGTCAGGAAATCGCCTCTGAATCCGATCTGCATCGACTGGCCGTTGTAGTCGCAGATGATCTGCTCCTCGGCGCTCGTGGCGAAGTCAAGGTCCTCGGACGACAGCTCGAGCTTGCCGGCAGAGAGACGGAAACGGATCAGCTGTGAGCTCATGCTGGCGAAAGGCAGCACGCGGCGCAGGGCACTCAGCAGGGCCTTGCGGTCGATAGTCAGCTCATTGGAGTTGTTCTGCGGAATGGCGGCATTGTAGTTGGGGAACGTGCCCTCGATGAGGCGGCAGCGCAACATGCCGTCGGCATAGATAATCTCGGCGGCATGACCGTCCCACTTCACCACGACGTCCCCGCTGTCCTTGGTCAGCGTGTTCTTCAACAGGGCTGCCGGCTTCTTAGGCAGGATGAACGAGGCGGGCGTCTCGCTCTTCACCGTGTAGTTGAGGCAGCGCACGAGCTTATGACCGTCGCTGGCTACGAAGGCCAGGCAGTCGGCCTTCAGGTCGAAATAGATACCGTTCATCACAGGACGGATATCATTGTTGTCGGTGGCAAACAGCGTGCGACCGATATTGTTGACAAGCACCTCTGCACCGAGCGTGAACTCGTGTACCTCACCGCTGAGCGAGTCGTAATGAGGATACTCGTTGGCATTCTGCGCCGTGAACTGATAGTGTCCGTTCTGATAGGTGACCGTGATCTCGTTGGTGTCCGTGTCAAGCGTAAAGGTCAGGGGCTGCTCGGGGACCTCCTTCACAGCGTCCAGGATCGTACGGTTGGGCACAGCGAAAGAGGCCTCGCCGTCGCACTCGGACAAGGGGATCTCAGACGTCATGACATTCTCGCCGTCAGATGCGGTGATAGTCATTTTTCCGCCACGGATATCGAACAGGAAACTACCAAGAATAGGCAGGGTGTTCTTGGCATTGATGACTTTAGATAAGGATTGCAACCGATTGTTTAGAACGGTGCTTGATAATGTAAATCTCATGAGATAGAATATTTAGTTCTACCGACAAAGTTACATAAAATAAGGTGATGGGAAACAAAGAAAGGGTTAAATTTTCTATTTTTCCTTTTTTAATGCCCGTTTTCTTGCTATTTAGCGTGAAAATAACTAATTTCGCATCATATAAAGTAGACATAACAAACAAACGACAGTAAAGATATGGCATTACAAGGAATAGAAGTAGAAGGAGTAATCATCAAGGAGTACCCCGCCAAGGAAGGTGTTTCACAGCGTACAGGTAACGCGTGGAAGTCACAGGAGTTTGTCATCCAGACAAAGGACCAGTATCCCCGCGCCTGCCTCTTCCGCGTATTCGGCGCCGACAAGCTCGAGCAGTTCAACATCCATCAGGGTGACACCGTGCACGTGTGGCTCGACATCAACGCCCGCCCCTGGCAGGACCGCTACTTCAATGACATCAACGCCTTCCGCGTCGACCACATTGATCCCAATGCTGTTGGCGGCATGCAGACGGCACAGCCCGGCTCCGCCTTCGGACCCATGCCGCAGGCCACTCCCGTGCAGCCACAGGCACAGCAGCCCATGGCACAGCAGTCACAGGATCCGCTCGGCACACAGGGCGCAGATGAGGACCTGCCCTTCTAAACACAGATAACAAATCCCTGCAGGACACGACCTGCAGGGATTTTTTGTATCCATCCCCACCGGCCGCAAGACCGAAAGACATCCTATCCTACCCGACTAATCCGAATCCCATGACTCATAGGGAAAGCCAAAGGACGGTGAAGAAGGCTGCCTGACAAAGACGGCGGACGATACGCATACGGAGCCACCTCTCGTGTCGTGGCCCAACTATCACTTGATTAATACGACCTGAATATAATATTTTTACCTGTCATTCCTTATTCAACTCGCCGTATCGGCCTGTCATTTCCCTAGGAGAGATCTCAATAAGCCTAAGCAGTAATGGATTCTCATCGTATAATGGGTAACACATAGTATAGCCATATTTTTCTATACATTTAAAGAATGACAATGGCAACATTCTTGTATAATTCAATTACTTGCCATGCCATCTGCGGATTCCTGACTTATTCCAGGTTTCCCAGGAATAAAAAAACGTCCGATTCCATCTATCAGAATCGGACGTAACGATATAACTATTGTGGAGCTGGAGGGATTCGAACCCTCGTCCGAACAAGGAAACCATACGCTTTCTACATGCTTATTTCAGCCTTTGGTTTTCGTGCACCGGCAAGACCTGAACCACCAACCGATGCCTTATCCTCTAAAATTTCATGAACGCCACGAGGCGGACGTCCACTATCTCCGAAGAAACTGCACCGCTAAACCCACTTGATTCGGAAAAAGATCATTGGAGCGATGTCCCGTCGCATCACCTTGTGACGCGATTAAGCCGGTAACCTACTATACTTCAGTTAGGCAGCGAGAGCGTAATTCTTTTCGCCAATTAAATTGTTGATCACTCAGATTATGGAGCTAGCCATCGAGGCTCCGCATGCTTACGTACCATCTCGGCTTGCCGTCAAATCCAGTCAACCCCAATGGTAGTCTTTCTAAAAGTGCAAATATACGACATCAGCCGGTATTGCGCAAACATCTGACGGGATATTTATGTTTTATTCACACATCCATCCTGAGCCATCCCATACCGACAGGCCATGATCAAGCCATCAAGGACATTTCATTACCTGCTCGGACAGCCTTCGGGCACTCCCTCGTCAAGGCAGATAGATCTCACCACGGGAAGGCGAATGACACGCCCGCATCCATTCACCTCCACTGACCACATTTCGGCAAGTACCGCAAGAAGCCGAAAAGAGGCCGCACCGCACAGGCGACGCGACCTCTCTATTTGAACGGGCTCTACCTTATTTCGAGCGCCACTGTCCATGCAGATTGCAATATTCGCGGGCATAGACCTCCGTCGCATCCGTCATGAATACTGCCTCCGGCTTATCGCCCGGCTTCAGATAACGGCGCTGTACCTTATCACCCTCAACCAGTTCGATCCATTCAATATAATGTTTCTCCAGCATCGGATGCTCTACCTCGCCGACCTTTACACGATATCCGCCTTCGATCTTCTCGATCACGGGCACATGCTTCTCGGTCGCTGCGTCTACGCTATTCTCCTCCAACAAGGTCATCGGCTGACCACAGCATACCAGTTGGCCCGGCGCAGCATGCAATACCTCTACAATGTTACCACACACTGCACAACGATAAACTTCCATTCGTTTTGTCATAATCTCTTCCTTTCTTTTTAGGTTTCCTTAAATTCGCAATATATAAAAAATAGATTGTCCTCCGTTTGACTCCGATAGAGAATTCGCCTACTGTGAACGAGCAACCCTATCGAACAATGTCATAGCCATACATCGCAAAAATACAAATAAATTCTGAAAAGGCAAGCCCTACCGATATTTTTTTTGATATCCATACCTCCAACGGTCCCACACCGGTCTGACACTGATCTTTCCGGATATCGTCATGGCAATGACGGCAAACGACATAGAAGGACAACCACTCATAAACTCTTCCGTTACTCACAAGAACCGTCATCTTCGCCAATAGCCGCTGAAACGAATAATAAGGGCAAGCAGATACAGGCCGGCCATTGAACTTTATGATAGCATTAGGAAAGTATAAAACAAAAAAGAGGATGTACACATGGATACATCCTCTTGTGAAGAGTCGGGATGACAGGATTCGAACCTGCGACCACCTGGTCCCAAACCAGGAGCGCTACCGGGCTGCGCTACATCCCGCTGACCTCTTCATCAGCCTCAGAACAGGCTTGTTGTCGAAATCGTGTGCAAATTTACAGCTTTTCTTTCATACGGCCAAATTTTTTCTGCCAATATTTTTATAATATCCAACAACATTTCTTCTACGCCCCCTAAAATCAGGGCATGACCTCACATTTTCCGGACTGTCTGAAGCCGTCCCATACATTATATTAAACCTATTTTTTGGTCAGATGACGTTTTTTAGGTATATTTGCACGTTAAAAACAGGTAAAGAAACAAAGGGAAAATGATATATCCAGACAACTTTGAAAAGAAACTTGGTGTCGACGAAATACGCGACCTGCTCAAGAGCCACTGCCTCTCCACACTGGGCAAGAGCAAAGTAGACGAGATGCACTTCTCCACCGACGCCGAGGAGATCAACCTCCTCCTGAGCCAGACAAGGGAGATGCGCCGCGTGCTGCAGCAGGAGGACATGCCCCTCACCAACTTCTTCGACGTGCGCGACAGCGTCAAGCGCGTCCGTCTCGAAGGCACCTTCATGGAGGAAGACGAGCTGCACGACCTGCGCCGCTCCCTCGCCACCATCCAGGAGCTCGTCGACTATGTCAGCCGCGGAGAAGAGCGCGAGGACGGGACCATGAAATACGACACCCCTGCCCTCCACGACCTGGCCGACGGCATACAGACATTCCCCATCCTGATACAACAGATCTCACAGATCATTGATAAGTTCGGACACATACGCGACAACGCCTCGCCCGAGCTGCTGGCCATCCGCCAGGAGCTGGCACGCACCCAAGGCTCGATCTCGCATATCCTCAACGGCATCCTCCACCGTGCCCAGTCGGACGGCCTCGTCGGCAAGGACGTGGCGCCGATGATGCGCGACGGCCGTCTGATGATCCCCGTCGCGCCGGCCCTGAAACGCAAGATCTCCGGCATCGTGCACGACGAGAGCGCCACGGGACGTACCGTCTTCATAGAACCGTCCGAGGTGGTGGAAGCCAACAACCGCATACGCGAGCTGGAGAGTGAGGAACGGCATGAGATCATCCGCATACTCACCAAGATGGCCGCCCGCATACGCCCGCACGTGCCCTATATCCTCGACTCATTCAACTTCCTGGCCGGCATCGACTTCGTCTATGCCAAGGCACGTCTGGCCGAGGAGGAGCGCGCCTTCGAGCCACAGGTGACCGACCAGCCCTACATCGACTGGATACAGGCACGACACCCGCTGCTGGAACGCTCCCTCACCCACCGGACGACGACCAAGCCGGCCGGCGACACGCCGGCACCGGAAGCGCCCATCGACGAGAGCGCACCCAAGAAGATCATCCCGCTCGACATGGTGCTCAAGCCCAACGAGCGCATGCTGATCATCTCAGGACCCAACGCCGGCGGTAAGTCGGTGTGCTTGAAGACGGTGGGCCTGCTGCAATATATGTTGCAGTGCGGACTCTCCATCCCTGTCGGCGACCGCTCGAAGGCCGGCATCTTCCACGACGTGATGATCGACATCGGCGACGAGCAGAGCCTGGAGAACGACCTCTCCACCTACTCCTCCCACCTGATGAACATGAAGATGATGATGAAGCAGGCCGGTGACAGCACGCTCATCCTCATCGACGAGTTCGGTACCGGCACAGAGCCGCAGATCGGAGGAGCCATCGCCGAGGCGGTGCTCAACCAGTTGTGCAAACGTGGAGCGTGGGCCGTCATAACGACTCACTATCAGAACCTTAAGCACTTCGCCGACTCACACGACCGTGTCGTCAACGGAGCCATGCTCTACGACCGTCACGAGATGCGCCCGCTCTTCCAGCTGGCCATCGGACGTCCGGGAAGCTCCTTCGCCATCGACATCGCCCGGAAGATAGGACTGCCCAAGGAAGTGATCGACGAGGCCTCACAGATCGTCGGCTCCGACTATATCCAAAGCGACAAATACCTGCAGGACATCGTGCGCGACAAACGCTACTGGGAGCGTAAGCGCGACACCGTCCACCAGCAGGAGAAGAGCCTGCAGGGCAAGATCAGCTCCTATGAGGAGATGATGCTCGAGGTGGACCGCCAGCGCAAGCAGATCCTGGCCGATGCCCGGAAGCAGGCGCAGGAGCTGCTCAGCGAGACCAACCGCCGCATAGAGAACACCGTACGCGAGATACGTGAGGCACAGGCCGAGAAGGAAGAGACGCGAAGGATACGCGAAGAGCTCAACCACTTCAGACAGGATGTGGACAACGACACCTGGACTGCCGACGCCGCACAGAAGGGCGACGCCAAGGGACAGAAAGGCCGCAAGGGACAGAAGGTGCTCACCCAGGAAGAGATGGACCGCAAGGTGGAGCAGATCAAGGCCCGCCGTGAGCGCCACGAGGAGCGCATGAAACAGAAACAGCAGCGCGAGGCCGACGCCGCAAAGGCACTGCGCGAGGCTGCCACGAAAGCCATCAACGACGCTACGATACACGAAGGCGACACCGTGAAGATGCGCGGCACGAAGACGACCGGCACCGTTGAGAAGATCGACGGCAAGCAGGCCACCGCCATCTTCGGAGGCATGCTGACACGCGTGCCCCTGTCGAGACTCGAGAAGGTGCTTGCACCCAGCAACGGACAGACGGACAACGGACCGTCGACGGACAGCCGCGCCACAGCCACACAAGCAACGGATAATGACGGACAGCAGACACAGGCCACGAAGATGGACGAGCTGCGCGAGGGCCTGCAAAACGTACGCCTCTCGCGCATGACGCAGGACACCATCGAACAGCACCGCAAGAACTTCCGCCAAGACCTGGACGTGCGCGGCATGCGCGGCGACGAGGCCCTACAGGCAGTACGCTATTTCATCGATGACGCCATCCTCATGGGAATGAGCCGTGTGCGCATCCTGCACGGAAAAGGCAACGGCATCCTCCGCTCGCTCATCCGCCAGTACCTCTCGTCCGAGCCCAGCGTCACGCATTTCCAGGACGAGCACGTACAGTTTGGCGGCGCAGGCATCACCGTAGTGGATTTCTAACAACTTATTCAAAGTGTGAACTATGAAGCACCGGATTCTGGCCTTCGGCCTGTTGTTGTCCTTATCGACAACGCTATATGCACAAGAGACGACACCCAGCCGCCACACACATCCCAATATCGCCACAGGATGGAACTCACGCCATGACTCCACCCTCATAGGACGCATCAACGTAGGACCGCTGGCCTTTGTCGACAGCCTGCGCGGCGTGCAATGGGGATGGTTCTTCGGAGGCGCCCGCCAGTCAGCCTCGGGACTGATGCTCGCCGGATTGACAAACGGCGCGCACGACATGCACGGCATGCAACTCGCCAGCCTACACAACTACGCCATCAACGCTCTCCACAGCGTACAGCTCGCCGCTGTCTCCAACGTGGCCAAGGGCATGGACGGAGGACTGCAGTGGGCCGGACTGATGAACATCGCGAGCGGGAACATGCGGGGCGTGCAGCTCGCACTCTACAACTATGCCGACACCCTACGCGGATCGCAATGGGGATTGCTCAACGTGGCCGTCAACCATCTTCATGGCTGGCAGGTGGGCGTCATCAACTATACGCGCGACACCACCACCCATAAGATCGGGCTTGTCAACATCAATCCCAAGACCCATATCGATGTCATGCTGGGAGCAGGAACGGCATCGAAGTTCAATACCGCCGTCAGGTTCCGCAACCGGCTGACCTACAGCATCATCGGCGTAGGCACCCACTATATGGGCTTCGACCAGGACTTCTCGGGAGCACTGTTCTACCGCTTCGGCCGCTACTTCCAGCTCTCCCGCCGCTTCTCCCTCAGCGGTGATCTCGGCTTCTACCACATCGAGACCTTCCACAAGGCCACTGACGCCCGACCGAGCCATCTCTACTCCCTCCAGGCACATGTCAACGCAGACTACCAGCTCTCGCCCTATGCCGGACTGTACGCCTCCGTCGGCTACGGCACGACCCGTCACTACGGCAGCCACCTTAATTATAGGACACGGCCCATCGTCGAGGCCGGAGTGACCCTCCGCTATCACCACGACTCCAAGGGCGGGGTACAGCTATGGGAAGAGGAGCGGGAGCGCGACAAGAACTATCAGCTCGGAAAAGCCATGGAGAACCCGAACGTCGATCTCTTCAGATGGAACGACCCCGCATACACGAAGAACCGATGGGGCATAGCCGCAGCCGAGGCCACGGGCATCAATGTGCTCGTGCACTGCTTCGACCGCTTCATCCTGAAAGAGCACTTCGCAGAGACAACCTTGAACACCATTCGCCACAACTTCTCCACCGGCTTCGTATGGGACAACGACCAGTTCTCCACCAACCTTTTCGCCCATCCCTACCACGGCAACCTCTACTTCAACTCGGCACGCAGCAACGGACTGTCGTTCTGGCAGAGCACGCCCTATGCCCTTGGCGGCAGCCTGATGTGGGAGTTCTTCGGAGAACGCGAGCCGGCAGCCATCAACGACGTCCTGGCAACAACGATGGGCGGTATATGTATCGGCGAGGTGATGCACCGGGTGTCCGCCCTCGTGCTCAACGACCACACACGCGGTGGCAACCGATTCTGGCGTGAGGCCCTCGCCTTCGTCGTCAACCCCATGCAAGGCTTCAACCGTCTCTGCACAGGCGACGCCTGGCGCGTGCGACAGGACAAATACCTCTATCACGACTTCAGCAAGATACCCGTGCTGTTCACGATCTCCATCGGCGACCGCTACCTGGCCGACCAGGGCAGTTTCTCACGCGGCGAGCACCAGCCTGTCGTCAAGTTCAACCTCAGCTACGGCGACCTGTTCGACACCGACGACCAGCAACCCTACAGCTACTTCCACGCAACAACGGCCTTCGGATTCACAGGCAACCAGCCGCTGATCAACAACCTTCATCTCATCGGCCGCCTCTGGGGACGCAGCTACACCAGCTCGACGGAAGGACAGGTCATGTGGGGCTTTTTCCAGCATTTCAACTACTATGACTCCAAGCCCGTGAAGGACGGATCGACACAGACACCCTACCGCATCTCCGAGGCCGCGTCGGTAGGACCGGGATGGGCATGGCTCTTCCCCACCGTCGGCAATCTGGCTTACCTGCGCCAGGAGGTCTACCTTGACGGCATCCTCCTCGGCGGCACCAAAAGCGACTATTACAACGTCATCGACCGCGACTATAACATGGGATCGGGCTTCAGCCTCAAATCCAACACCACCATGGTGTTTCCCCGCATAGGCGCCTTCACGCTCCTGGTCGACTATTACCGCATCTACACCTGGAAGGGATACGAGGACAAGGACCTCGCCACCACCGACCCGCTCTACCTCAACGCGCAAGGCGACAAGAGCAACGCGGAGCTTGTCGTCGTCAATCCCCAGTTCCTGTTCCATCTGAAGCACAACTGGGGCATCGAGCTCTCGGCCAGCTACTATGCGCGCCGCACACGATACAAGTATCATCCCAATGTCGGCACACAGACCTACGAGGTGCGTGCCGCCCTGCTCTACCGACTGTAAGGAGCAGCACCGGGACATCACGTCATCCGCAACTATCATCATCACAACATGAAATGCCTTAGGATTATCCTCCTCTCATGGCTCGTCGCCCTCTCCGCCTCTGCCCAGCCAGAGGTGAGCCTCCTGCCCCAGCACCACTATCCCAAGACAATACCGGCAGGCGACTACAGCGGCATCGCATGGCTGGGAGGCGACCACTACGCCGTGGTGAGCGACAAGCCCGACAGCGACGGCTTCTTCCTCTTCGAGATCAAGGTGGACAGAGAGACCGGCGAGATCACCGGTGCCCGCAATGAGGGCTTCAGAAGCAGTGACCAGCCGGCACGCGACGAGGAAGGCATCGCCTACGACTCACTACGCCAACGCATCTGGATCAGCGGTGAGGGTGACAACCAAATCCGCGAATACACCACCGACGGACGCCTCACGGGCCGCGTCGTGCCCCAGCCTTCGGTGTATGCCCACATGCCCGGCAATGAAGGACTGGAGGCGCTGAGCTTCGATGCCGTGTCGCGCACGCTATGGACCTGCAACGAGACGATGCCCGTCACGATCACAGCGTTCGACGACAGCCTACACGCCGTACACCAATACCCTTATACGCTCGATGAGGCTGAAGGCGATGTCTCGAAGGCACGCAACTATGCACACGGCATAGGTACGCTGACAGCCCTTCCCGACGGCACGCTCCTCATCCTCGAACGGGAATTCTTCGTGCCCGCCTCGAAGCTGGGGGCATGGGTGAGCTGCAAGCTCTACCACTACACCCCACCCGCAGCCGGGGCAGAGCCATCGGGCAGGAAAACCCAGCTCACCTCCTGGCGCACCACCCTCTCCCTCTTCGGACGCTCACTGGCCAACTACGAAGGCATGTGCCTCGGTCCGCAACTGAACGACGGCTCACGCGTACTCCTCCTTGTCGCCGACTCCCAACATCGCTATGGCGGCGTACTGAGAGACTGGATAAGATCCATCAAAATAAACCTCAACCGGTGATCAGACCCTTGATAGACTTTCCCACACCCTAATCTGACCGAATGAGGATAACCAAGCTCCGGAACAGCGCAAAATAAGACCCGTGAGAAGTGCGGAGTGATTAATAAAAGTTATTTTAAAGCGCAATAACGTGATTCTCATGGAAAAGTCGTACCTTTGCCCACAATATTGAAATCAAAACAATAGAAATAATATATTATGAGTGTTCAAACAGAGAAGATCAAGCAATTGATCGCCAAGCGCGAGCAGGCAAAGCTCGGCGGCGGTCAGAAAGCCATTGACAAACAGCACGCACGCGGCAAGTACACCGCCCGCGAGCGCATCGATATGCTCGTCGATGAGGGCAGTTTCGAGGAGTATGACATGTTCAAGCTCCACCGTTGCCACAACTTCGGCATGGAGAAGAAGCAGTATCTCGGCGACGGTGTCGTTGCCGGTTCCGCAACCATCGACGGCCGTTTGGTATATGTATATGCCCAGGACTTCACCGTCAATGGCGGCTCACTCTCTGAGACCATGGCTCAGAAGATCTGCAAGGTAATGGATATGGCTATGCAGAACGGCGCTCCCGTCATCTGCATGAACGATTCGGGCGGTGCCCGTATTCAGGAGGGTATCTCCGCCCTGGCAGGCTACGGTGAAATCTTCGAGCGCAACATCCTTGCCTCGGGTGTCGTTCCCCAGATCTCTGCCATCATGGGTCCGTGTGCCGGTGGTGCTGTCTACAGCCCTGCCCTGACCGACTTCATCCTCATGACCGAGGGAACAAGCTACATGTTCCTTACCGGTCCTAAGGTGGTGAAGACCGTAACGGGTGAGGACATTGATGCCGAGCACCTGGGCGGTGCCAGCGTTCATGCCGGCAAGAGCGGTGTGACCAGCTTCACGGCCAAGACCGAGGAAGAGGCCATGGCCATGATCAAGAAGCTCCTCTCGTATATTCCTTCCAACAACATGGAGACCGCACCCCGTGTGGAGTGCACCGATCCTATCGACCGCAAGGCCGACCTG
>HF988555.1 GCA_000431975.1 Prevotella sp. CAG:924
ATGAAGAAACAATTGTTTATGGCAGTTCTGCTAACGGCAGCCTTTTCTGTGTGTCAACAAATTCAGGCGAAGATACATCCTGGAGCCCTGTGGCCTGATGATAAGGGAATTCACATCAACGCTCATGGCGGAGGCGTGCTTCGTTGTGGTGACACATTCTATTGGTTTGGCGAGCACAAGGCCGATACGACCAGTTCCGCCATGGTGGGTGTGACCTGTTATTCCTCGGTCGATCTCGAGCATTGGACCAACCGTGGCGTAGCTCTGCAGGTAAGTGAGACCCCAGGAAATGATTTGGAACGGGGATGTATCCTGGAACGTCCCAAAGTGATCTACAACAAAAAGACCGGTAAGTATGTCATGTGGTTTCATCTTGAACTCAAAGGCAAAGGATATGCCGCCGCACGTTATGGTGTAGCGGTAGCGGACAAGCCACAAGGGCCTTATACCTTCTTGCGTTCCGGCCGCGTGAATCCGGAGACATGGCCTGTCAATCTTCAGCATCCCGATACGGCTGCCCTTACGAAAGCCCTGCACCAGGAGCCCGCACTGAAGTGGTGGACACCGGAGTGGATGAAATATGTCAAGGAAGGACTGTTCACATGGAGAGACTACTCTGGCGGACAGATGGCCCGCGACCAGACCGTCTTTGTCGACGATGACGGAAAAGCTTATCACATCTATGCCTCAGAGGAAAACCTCACACTGCAGATTGCTGAGTTGAACGATGATTATACAGCCCATACCGGACGTTATGTGCGCATAGCCGAAGGCGGACAGAATGAGGCTCCCGCACTGTTCAAACACGATGGCACATATTGGATGATTACCAGCGGATGCACAGGATGGGCACCCAACAAAGCGAGAATGTTCAAAGCTACAAATATCTTCGGTCCCTGGGAACAAGTGCCTACACCATGTATCGGGCCGGGAGCCGACAAGACTTTCGGCGGACAGAGCACGTATGTGCTGAAAATTGGTGATAATTTTGTATTTATGGCGGATATATGGCGTCCGGAACATCCGAGCGACGCACGGTATATATGGCTGCCGATCAGATTTGACCATGGGACGCCGGTGATTGAGTGGACAGATGAATGGGATATAGCCTCTTTGCTTACCCGTTGACATCTGTCTCGAGTTCCCTGACTATACAGCTGTCGTGACGTGCCTGTCAAAGGTCCGCACGACAGCTGTCTGCATTTGATGCCCCTATTCTCAGATTTACCTACAACCATAAAGATACTCTGTAGCAACGACACACATATCACCAGGTATAAGAAATATCCCCCCAACCGACTTGAACAAACAAATTGGAAGGATTGAGGAAATACCTACCTATTCTTATGCGGATATTTGTGACATAGACGTATAATAGCTTTTAACTTTCATCAAGTACCAATCGGGGATAGTGATCACATCAAGAAGAATGGCAATTGACTACCAAGGCAAGCAGCACATCTTTTCATAATTTTCTGGATAGCTTTCTGCAAGGTGTCTACTGCCTCTGCCTATAAAGAGGAAAACATCTAGTTAGATTAAGAAAAATCACAAGATACAGATCCTTGAACAGGTAGTATATGGATATTGAAAAAACATTCTTGCTGTGTTTCCGGACACTATAATATCACCTTACGCGAGCACCTATAAATCTCCACGGCCTGTGGTATGGAAGGGCGGCTGACCGATAGCGGAATGAAGAGGATCGGGAAAGATGGTCGGCGACAAGGGTTCTACAGTACTTTTATTTAACATGCGGCACCTCGTGTATGCAAGAGCCTGCATACACAGTCAGATAGAACAAGAAATGACTTAGGGAGAAATCCGATTTTTGCAGGCAAGAAGTGCCCAACCTACATTTTTGTCCGAAATCTGCTGCGAAGGCCAGAAAAAGTACCATTTTGGACCATTAATGACTTGATTTTAGAAGCAATACTGACTTCTTCTAGAACCAATACTGACTTTGTCTAGAACCAATACTGACTTTGTCTAGAACCAATACTGACCTTTTTCGAGCACCTATAAGCCTGACATATTCCACCCTGTCGGATGCCGTCAAGAAGGGAGTATGGAAGCGATAAACGACCGGGAAAGAGTCATCCAAGAAGGTTGGCGACAAAGAATAGTATCTCATTTTTATTTACACACGACAATCCTACATGTATAATGGGCAATGCTTGTCATCCGATAAAGACGGGGACATCCGATGAGGACGGCCTCTAAGCGTGCTGGTTGTTTTAATTTGTGAACGTAAAGACCAGCAAGTCACCATCGATGATGAAAAGCTCGAAGGATATCGTATTATCTTCAAGTGATCGGTCTGACACCTGTATCGAAAGATCAATGGACCATGCCAAAATAAACTAAAGGGCGGTTCGGAAGAAAGCAGAAGACATGGGGCAAGCCTATAAAATGACATAGAGGTCTTCATAATATGTCAAATACTTTTTCGCAAAAATTGATACCTATATCATCGATTTCCGTAACCTGGTTTATAGATATAACATCCAGTACACCTCTTGTTCACAAGGATTCTTCCAATTCTCCCTTTTGTAAGCCGTACTTTTCTGACAACCCTTATAATATTCATCTAAGAAAATACTGATGATTATATTCCGCTTCTTCACATACCTTATTATAATATACCCTGGAACAAATCGACAACAAGGAAAAATAAGGCTGGAAACTTGCCGTTCTCCATGAAAATGCGTAAGTTTGTACCAACAACCCATACTATACAATGAAAATATTCTGCATCGGCATGAATTATGCCGCACACAATCAGGAGCTCCACGGCACGCTTGAGAAGACCGATGAGCCTGTGATCTTTCTCAAGCCCGACTCTGCGCTGCTACGCCAAGGCAAGCCTTTCTTCATTCCCGACCACTTAGGACGTATCGAATATGAGACCGAGGTGGTGGTACGCATCTGCAAGCTCGGAAAGTCAGTACCCGTACGCTTTGCCCCGCGCTACTATGACGCCGTGACCCTGGGCATCGACTTCACTGCCCGCGAACTGCAACACAAGCTCGCTGCCAACGGACAGCCCTGGGATCTTGCCAAGGGATTCGACGGCGCAGCCTGCATCGGAGAATGGGTGGACAAGACCCTGCTGCCCGACATCCAGCGCCTGAGATTCCATCTCGACATCAATGGCACCACTGTTCAGGAAGGTTCGACAGCCGACATGCTGCGTACGGTGGATGAGATCATCTCCTATGTGTCGCAATACTACACGCTCAAGACCGGAGACCTTCTCTTCACAGGCACACCGGCCGGTGTCGGACCCGTACATATCAACGATCATCTCGTCGGTACGCTTGAGGAAAGGAAAGTGCTCGATTTCCTGTGCAAATAGCAACAGAGCAGAAGCCATCGTACTGCCGACAAATACAGCACACTCCTTCTGCTCTCATTCCCTTACCGGCACCGCATACACTTCCTCTTCAGACAAGTGGCATGGCCAAGACGGCACCACTCCGGAGCATCAGTCTGCCGAAGACTATAGAATATAAAGAAAAATGATCCATTTTTTATTGGTCTTCCCTTATCCGGGACAACGATCCAAACGATCTGTCAGAAAGCATTGCACCTCCGTCCAACAACACGAACAAGGCAGAAGCCCACAACAGCAATTCGGCTTCTATATGCCTGAAAAAAGCGATATAGCTTCAAAGGCCTTTGGTTGATGTTCTTAGGCCTCGATTATATATTCCTTCAACGCAGGCAAAAATCCGCTTAGATACAGGGGTTGATACCATCAGCCGGCAGGTACATTCACCTGCCGGCCCATACAATAAAGGCAGAAAAAAAACGTTATTTCACCGATATATCATTTTTCTCTGACAGAAGATAACAAAAGGATTTCCAATACCTTGACTATAAGATTTTTTCGACATCTCTCCCTACTCGCCGGCCTCCTCACGGCCTCTGTTACAGCCGGAGCGCAACGGTTTGTTAATCTCACCAGCGATCAGGTGAGGGTAGACACGGCGCTGCCCCATTTTTCCTGTTCCATCCCCCTTTCCGGCCAATATGCCGACTCCACTTATACCTGTTCGATACTCTATCCTGAGTTTATCGACATGACCTCACAGGACATCCGCAACTACAGGTCGGTGATGGACCGCGACGGCAGTTCCACCCTGTCTTTGGAAGACCGGACTCCTACTCTGCCTGTTCTCCGGCAGACCATCGCCGTGGAGCGCAAACGGGGAGCTCTGGAGATACAGATGTGCCCCATTGTCTATCGGGATGGCAAATACCAACTGTTGGTGAGTTTCATGCTGCGCGTGGACGCTGCCGCCAAGCCACTACTTGGCTCTGCCACACGGCAGCAGGCCCCCGCCAGGACACAGAAGGCCACCTCAGGTGTCACAGCCGCCGACAGATATGCAGCCCATTCCGTCCTGGCCAATGGCCGTTGGGCTAAGATCCGTGTGCCGTCCACAGGGGTCTATCAACTCACCGACGCACTCATCCGCCGTGCAGGATTCACCGATCTCAGTCGCATCAAGATCTACGGCTACGGCGGCAATCTGCAGAACGAGACACTCACGGCAGAAGATCTCATCGCAGAAGACGACTTGAAAGAAGTAGCTACCTGTAAGGCGGGTGGCAAACGGCTGTTCTATGCCAAAGGACCCGTCAGCTGGGAGAGCAACACGGCTACCCGACGTACGCGCAATCCCTATTCCGATTATGGATATTATTTCCTCACAGAGTCGGACGCAGAACCGCTGAGCGTCGACTCCGCAACTTTCGTCAGCTCGTTCTATCCCTCGGCCGACGACTATCACTCCCTCTACGAACAGGACGGCTACTCATGGTATCAGGGTGGCCGCAACCTCTTCGATCCGGAAGCGACGGCTGCAGGCAGCACCCGCAAGATCGTGCTTACCAACCCGGCCCTGTCAGACAACGCTGCCGACAGAGGAGGCGCGCTCTCTGTCTGCGTGGCGGCAGCCACGGCAAGCCGGGTGAGCGTCAGCCTCAACGGCACCACCCTCGGTGAGCTCTCCATCACGCTCAGCTCCTACGACGCAGGCAACCAAGTCATCGGCACATGGAACGTGGACCAACTATTGCCTTCCGATACCGTATCCATCACCTGCACAAGCGGCGGACCCATCCGCCTCGACTATGCGTCCATGGCATGGAAGACACCCAAAGCCACACCACGCCTGTCGGCCATCACAGCCACACCGGAATATGTCTATAACATCACACCTCAAGACCATCATGCCGATCCCGCAGCCGACATGGTGATCATTATCCCTACCTCACAAAAATACAGAGACCAGGCCGAACGGCTGGCAGCCTTCCACGAGAGCCACGATGCGATGCGTGTCAACATCGTACCGGCTGACGAGCTTTACAACGAATTCTCCAGCGGCACACCCGATGCCAATGCCTACCGCCGCTACCTGAAGATGCTCTACGACCGTGCCACGACCGAAGCCGACATGCCACGCTACCTCCTGCTCATGGGCGACTGTATGTGGGATAACCGCATGCTCACTCCGGCCTGCAGCAATCTGAGCGCAGACGACTATCTGCTCTGCTACGAGAGCGAGAACTCCTTCAATGATGTCTACTGCTATGTCGACGACGGCTTCTTCGCACTCCTCGACGATGGAGAAGGCGGCAATCCCCTGTCGGCCGACAAGCTCGACGTAGCTGTCGGGCGCCTGCCGGTCACCACAGCCAATGAGGCGAAAAACATGGTCGACAAAATCATCCGCTATGCCGCGAACAGCGAGGCAGGAGACTGGCAGAACACAATTATGTTCATGGGCGACGACGGCAACTCCAACATCCACATGCGTGATGTCAATGCGGTGGCCGATGACATAGCAGCCCGCTATCCCGGCTTTCTCATCAAGAAAGTGATGTGGGATGCCTACAACGAGGAGACTTCCTCCACCGGTAACCGCTATCCCGAGGTGAGCGCACTCATCAAAGCACAGCAACAGGCCGGCGCGCTCATCATGGACTACGGCGGCCACGGCATTGAATATCAGATCTCTCATGAACGTGTGCTGGAGCTCAACGACTTCAAGACCTTCACCAACACCCATCTGCCACTGTGGATCACCGCTTCCTGCGACATCATGCCGTTTGACGGTACTAAGGAGACCATCGGCGAACAGGCTGTCCTCAACGCACAGGGCGGAGCCATCGCCTTCTTCGGTACCGCACGCACCGTGATCACCACCTACAACAAAGAAATCAACCATGCGTTCCTGAACTATGTGCTCAGCCTGCAGAACGGGAAGCCGACTACCATCGGAGAGGCACAACGGCTGGCCAAGAACCAGATGATCACCGACCGGCTCGACCTCACCTGCAACAAACTGCAGTATGCCCTTCTCGGCGATCCTGCACTCGCACTTCCCCTGCCCACACTCACTGCCGTCGTCGACTCGATCAATGGCGAAGAAGTGACAGCACCCGCACTGCCGACCATGAAGGCCGGGCAGCGCGTACGCATCAGCGGACATATCGAGAACGCGCCCCACTTCACCGGACTCGTGAGCATCACCGTACGCGATTCGCGCGAGCTCATCACCTGCAAGATGAACAACAGTGCCGAGACCGACACGCCTTTCACCTTCTATGACCGGCAGAAGACGCTTTTCCAGTCGACCGACAGCATACGTGACGGACGGTTTGACTTCCAGTTCACCGTGCCCATCGACATCAACTATTCGAACGAGAGCGGGCTCATCAACCTCTATGCCGTGGGCTACAATCTCTCCTCAGCCACCTCCTCTGACAATGCACAGCCGAATGAGTCCACCCTTAGTATCGCCCACGGAGCTGAAGACCGGTTCCTCGTCGGCGGAACGGACATCGAAGCCAATGACTCCACAGGTCCGAAGATCTTCTGCTACCTCAACACACCCGAATTCCAAGACGGAGGAACAGTGAATGCGACACCTTTCTTTGTAGCCAAGATCAGCGACTCCGACGGCATCAACGTGACCGGCAACGGCATCGGCCACGACCTGCAGCTCATCATTGACAACAATGCGGAGACGACCTATACCCTCAACGACAATTTCTCCTACGATTTCGGGTCATTCACCGAAGGTACCACCTACTACAGCATCCCGACCCTCGAGCCCGGCGACCATACGCTCCTTTTCCGCGCCTGGGACGTACTCAACAATCCCTCTACGGCAGCTCTGCGCTTCCGCGTCAAGGCCGGTCTGCAACCCACGCTCTATGACATTAATGCCATAGACAACCCCGCCACGACTTCGACGACCTTCATCGTCAGCCATGACTTCCAAGGCTCTGCCACCGATATCACCATCGAAGTATTTGACACCACGGGACGACTGCTCTGGCATCACGTCTGCCACGACACGACACCTGTAGGACCTTACACTTACAGCTGGAACCTCACCCAGGACGACGGTCATCAGCTCGACACCGGCGTCTACCTCTACCGTGTCCGCATCTCATGCAGTGGGGGTGACGGCAGCTCTAAAACCAAGAAACTCATCGTCATACGATGACCAGGCGGCTAAAAGCGCACTCAAGCCGGCAGGCAAGAGGATGACAAGACCGGCAAGCCGGCCAATATGCAATAATTCCACAGAAAGCTCCGTTATACTAATACGAATAATATCCTTCAGAATGAATAAGATCCTCCCCACTGCCCTGCTGCTCTTCGCCACCCTTCAGGCAAGCGCTCAGGACAAGAACGAAATGTTCAACCCCGTCAACACTTCAGTGACCTCGCAGAGCATTGCCCCCGATGCCCGTGCCGCCGGTATGGGCGATGTAGGAGCAGCCACTGACCCTGATGTGACAGCACAATATTGGAACCCCGCCAAATATCCTTTCTGCATCTCCAGAGCAGCCGTATCACTCAACTACACTCCTTGGCTGCGTCAGTTGGTCAGCGACATGGACCTGGCCTATCTCGTAGGCTATTATCGTATCGGTGACTACAGCGCCGTCTCAGCCTCACTCCGCTATTTCTCCCTCGGCGAGGTGCAACTGTCGAGCAACATAGCCGGTGACGATGACTATGCCAATACCATCAATCCTTACGAAATGTCTTTCGATGTGGCCTACTCACTGATGCTGAGCGAGAAGTTCTCCATCGCTGCCGCCGTGCGCTGGATCTATTCCGACATTACCTATAATTACACCGATGAGACCGCACCCGCATCGGCCTTCGGTGCCGACCTGGCCCTCTACTATCAGAACTACCTCAATCTCGGACAGCGTGAATGCCAGCTCGGACTGGGAATGAACATCTCGAACATCGGTTCGAAAATCACTTTCGGAGGCAGCGACGACGGCCTGTTCATCCCCACCAACCTGCGTCTGGGTGCTTCGCTGATGATCCCCATCGACGAATATAACCGCATCACCTTTGCCGCTGACGCCAACAAGCTCCTCGTGCCCACTTTCCCCCAACAACGCGATGGCGAGTCGACCGAGGACTATGAGCAACGCATACAGAAGGAATACTACGATGTGTCTTCCATCTCCGGTATCTTCAAGAGTTTCGGCGATGCCCCCGGCGGATTCAAGGAGGAGCTGCAGGAAATTCAATGGAGCTTAGGCGCTGAATATATCTATAACGACAAGTTCGCCCTCCGTGCGGGCTACCACCATGAGAGCGAGAACAAAGGCAACCGTAAATACTTCACCGTAGGTGCAGGATTCAAGATGAGCGCGTTCCAGCTCGATGCCGGCTATGTCATCGCTACGGCAAAGACCAACCCACTCGACCAAACACTCCGTCTCTCGCTCACATTCGATATGGACGGTATCAAAGACTTAATACGTAGATAATCATGACCAATTGTAATTTCCGCGTCGGCATGGGCTACGACGTACACCAGCTGGTGCCCGACCGTGACCTGTGGCTCGGCGGCATCAAGATTCCCCATACCCTCGGCCTGCTTGGCCACAGTGACGCCGATGTACTCATACATGCCATCTGTGACGCCCTCCTCGGAGCTGCCGCCATGCGCGACATCGGATACCATTTTCCCGACACCAGTTCCGAGACACTCAACATGGATTCGAAGATCATCCTACACAAAGTCATAGAGTTGCTTGCCCGGAAAGGCTATCACGTGGGCAACATTGATGCTACCGTATGTGCCGAACGCCCGAAGATCAATCCTCACGTCGACGAGATGCGCACCTGCCTCGCGGGAGTCATCGGATGCGATGTAGACCAGATCTCCATTAAAGCAACAACAACCGAAAAGCTCGGATTCACCGGACGGGAAGAAGGCATATCCGCCTATGCCGTAGCATTGATCTACAAAGACTAAATTAAGGCATCCTGTTTTCTCCAACCCTCAGTGAGGCTATTGAAAACAGCAACATAAGCCATATTTTCCGGCCGAAGGTGCTGTTCATGAAGAAGAACAGCCCTTCGGCCCTTATCTTTTCCGCCATGCATCCACTTACTGTCCATCCTACCTCCAGGACACTCCTTCGTCTTTCAGGGGAGTCATGCTCCCAAAGACACAATCCCATGGATATACAATGACCGATAACTGACCGGACATCATATCCCGTTCCGGAGAAGCCGGCAACCTCTCCCTGGACACAAAGGCCGTACATCCCGTAAATATATGACTTACAATATATTGAAACAACTTCTATGGAGAAAATAAACTGTTTTTTCATCATGCAGAAAAAACAATGCAGGCCACAACTATGCCGTAACGCCCCAGGCAAACAAGATATATACAAAAAAATATGCCGGATACTCACGCATGAGTTCCGGCATACTGTTTGTTTAACCCTAATATTTTTTTAGAATGAGAAAGCCTCACGGTTTCCTTGTATCCTTATCAATCTTGCTAATCTACCTAAGAGAGACAGATGTTACTGTCGTAAACTAAAACCTATGAAAAACTAATAAATTACTACTAACCTAAACAATCTATTAACCTTTGACGATGCAAATATACGACATCATCTATTTGTATGCAAGAATTCATCCTACGTTTCGTGTAAAATATACCCTTTATTTGATCTATATCAAGAATAATTTCGTCTTTTCACGAACTTTTTTGGTCATTAACACACATCTTACAAGGAAAAGACGGTCACAGATATACCGCTTTTCGCCAATAGTTGTTATCTTTGCATCAAGGAAAAAACCAATGATCACATGCGAGTACTGATTATCAATACCAGTGAGCGGACGGGTGGTGCCGCTGTGGCAGCCCAACGGCTCTGCGAAGCCCTCAATAACAACGGGGTGAAAGCAAAAATGATGGTCCGCGACAAGGAAACGGACGACATCACTGTGGTGGGTACGAAAAACGGATGGAGGGCTCAGGCAGGCTTCCTATGGGAGCGATGGTGCGTGTACTGCCATCTCCATTTCTCGCGCAAACATCTTTGGGAAATCGATATTGCCAATGCCGGTACAGACATCACCAAGACACGGGAGTTCCGTGAGGCCGATGTCATCCACCTCTCATGGATCAATCAAGGCATGCTCTCACTGAAGACAATCCGTAAGATCCTGCGCAGCAAAAAAGCCGTCGTATGGACCATGCACGACCTGTGGCCTGCCACGGCAATTTGTCATTATGCACGGGGCTGCGAACGCTTCAAGTCGAGATGTTCCAACTGCCCGTTGCTACCCGGCAAAGGCTCAAAGCATGATCTGGCCGCAAAGACATGGCAACGCAAGGCACGCACCCTCGCACATTACACTATATCTTTCGTCGGTTGCAGCCGGTGGCTCACCGATCAGGCCAAACAGAGCGCACTGCTACGAGGGCAGCAAGTGACCAGTATTCCTAATCCGATCAATAACCATCTCTACAAACCCGTCGATAAGGCTGACGCACGACGACGCGCCGGACTGCCCTCCGACCGCAAGATCATCCTCTTCGTCTCACAGAAGGTGACCGACCAACGCAAGGGACTCAGCTATTTCAAAGAGGCCCTCGACAAGCTGGCCGAATCCCATCCTGAAGAGAAGAACCAGATAGCTGTCGCCATCCTCGGCGGTCATGCCGAAGAGGTGGGCGAGCTGCCGTTCGAGACCTTCCCTATGGGATATGTCAACGACACCCTGAAGCTCATCCAGATCTATAACGCCGCCGATGTCTATGTCCTCCCCTCTCTGGAAGACAACCTGCCCAACACCATCATGGAGGCGATGGCCTGCGGCGTGCCCTGTGTAGGATTCTACGTAGGCGGCATTCCAGAGATGATCGACCACACAAAGAACGGATATGTGGCCCAGGTGCGCAACGCCAACGACCTGGCCAAAGGCATTTACTGGGTGCTTCGGGAGGCCGATGCCAAAGCCCTTAGCGACAACGCGCTCCACAAAGTGAGCACCATGTATTCGCAGCAAGCCGTCGCCATGAAATATATAGAAGTGTACAATCAGGCTCTTGCCCTCAAGCACTACCACATCTAAGACCGGCTTCACACCGTTCTATCCAACCGACACGCTACATGATCACATTCACGCTCATCACCTGCACATATAATGCCGCTGACGTATTGCAACCGACACTCGACAGCGTGCTCTGCCAGACCTATCCTCACGTGGAGCACCTTTTCATCGACGGTGCGTCAAAAGACCGGACACTCCAGCTGATCAACGACTATAAGACGCTCAGCGATTCCCATCAAAACGGACACGACGTGATCGTCCGCTCCGAGCCCGACCACGGTCTCTACGACGGTATGAATAAAGGCATCAGACAGGCTACGGGCGACTATCTCGTCTTCTTGAACGCCGGCGACCGCCTGCCGGCCTCCGACACGCTCACGAAGATCGCAGCGGCAGCAGAGAAGGCTCTCTGTACGATGACATCCGTCAATAGCAATGATACCAGCAACCTGCCCGCCGTCCTATATGGCGACACCGACATCGTCGATGCGGAAGGACACTTTGTCCGGCACCGACGCCTCACCCCTCCCGACCGGCTCACCTACCGTTCTTTCCTCCACGGCATGCTCGTCTGCCATCAGGCATTCTATGCACGTACCGATCTGGCCCAGGCAACTCCCTATAATCTCGACTATCACTACTCCGCTGATGTCGACTGGTGTATCCGCATCATGAAACTGGCGCAGAAGCGGGGACTCCAGCTGGTACGCGTGCCCACTGTGGTAAGCCACTATCTCGAGGGTGGCATGTCGGTGAAGAACCATCGTGCCTCACTGCAGGAGCGCTTTCATGTCATGGCCTCCCACTACGGCTTCCTCCCCACCCTCGTGATGCACCTCTGGTTCATCATCCGCGCAGCCGTGAAGAAATAATCATCTTGCACAAGACCCGGACTATCATCCCTGTCTGAAAAAAGTTATCATGAAGGCAAATATAAAGACTTTATCCCATTCTCTCCGTCTCTTCGCCATCCGTCACGAAGAACGTCCCGTCGCGCTGATCACACTGGTTGTCTTTGCCATTCTCAACATCCTCCAGGTGATGAGCCACTGGCAAGTCTACAACAAGGCGGAGCATGTGGGATTCTATACTCTTTACTCCCGCGTTTTCCGGCTATCCGGCTACGACGCCTGGTCGTGTGCCCTGCTGAGCGACGGCAGCATCTATTTCGACACGAAGCGTCATCCGCTCTTCCTCACCGTCCTCTATCCACTACGCTGGATAAACGACTGGGTGATGCAGACGTTCCACCTGTCCATCGCCATGCCACTGATGGCCACGGTGCTTACGATATTAGCGGTTTACACAGCCGTGCTTTTCTTCCGCACACTGCATGACATCCTGCAACTGCCCAAGAGCGACGCCGGCCTGCTGACCCTGCTGCTCTTCGCCTTCGGCCACGTGATGCTCCCCTTCATCTGTCCCGACCATTTTGCCTTCTCTATGTTCCTTCTCGTGCTGACGATCTATCTCTCCGGCAAGGCTCTGAAGGCACATCGGTCTCTCGGCAATGTAAAGACCGCCTTGCTACTCTTCTTCACTGCCGGCATATCATTAAGCAACGGAGCCAAGACCGTCCTCGCAGCAGTATATACCTGGGGAAAAGGCGAACGGCGGTCGGCAAAACGCCTTGTAAAGCTCTCCCTCTCGGGCCTCATCGCCCTCATGGTGCTCGGTGCCGTCTATGCCGTGAACTATTACACTCTGGAGAAACCCGACCTTGAAGCACGCCAGCAACGCAACCGCCACATGGAAGAGGTGCAGAGACAGCGTGGCAACACCGCTTTCTTCGAACGGCAAGCCAACAGACAAAAATGGCTGGCCCAACATCAGAACAAGACAGCAGGCAACGGACTCATCACCGGACTTATCGACACCTCCACCCCCCGACCGGAAAGTCTGTGGCACAACTTCTTCGGCGAGTCGCTCCAACTGCACAGCGATCATGCCTTCGCCGACATGAACTTCAACCGCCCGCTCTTTGTACACTATCAATATCCCTGGCAATACGCCATTGAAGTCGTGCTCATCCTCCTGCTCGTTGCAGGAATCATCGCCGGCCGACGCCAGCCTCTCATGCAGATGCTCCTTTGCTGGTGGGCCGTCGACTGGATCATCCACATCGTCCTGGGCTTTGCCCTCAACGAGGTCTATATCATGACATCCGGCTGGGCCTTCATCCTCCCCGTCGCCATCGCATGTCTGCTGCAGCGGCTTCAAGGTCGGTGGCTCACCATCTTGCGCTGCGTCGTCACCTTCCTGGCCATCTACCTTCTCTGGTACAACGCCACACTGCTCAGCCGACACCTCATCGCCATGGCCTGACGACAGCCGGACGAACATTCCACATAACCAAACTTATATCCGACAACGACTATGAGCTCCCAATCTGCCATACAAGCATTACAGGAGCAGCAACTGCTGCTCCGTATGGAATATGCCACCGAAAAGCAGGCCTTTGAGAAACAGACCGAGCTGATCGGAATGGAACGGAGGGTGAAACGGGGCGACGCCTGGTTTCCCATACATGTGGGACGCACTTATTACAACTCTCTCAACCAATATTGCATCGAGATTTTCCGGCAGGAAGACACCGACGTCGAGCACAACTTCGAATATGGCCGTCCGGTAGCTTTCTTCCGTAAAGCCCAATGCACGGAGAGCACACCCGTTGACCCGGATAAAGCCATCCCCACAAAGGGTGGTAAAAAGACAAACAACTCACGCCTCCGGCATTTCAACTTCACGGGAACTGTGAGCTACGCTGAACAGGACCGCATGGTAGTGGTCATCCCCGAAGGCCATGCCCTCGACCTGCAGAACTGCGCCGATCCTCTCGGTGTACAACTTTCCTTCGATGAGACCAGCTACCGCACGATGTTCGATGCCCTCGACCGTGTCATCCGTGCGAAAGGCAACCGGCTGGCTTATCTGCGCGACCTTTTCTACACCCCTATTCCCGCCAAGATGTTCGGCTTCGAGCCGATACGTTTTCCCTGGCTTAATTCCTCCCAGGAGAAAGCCGTCAACGAAGTGCTGCGTGCCAAAGACGTGGCCATCGTCCACGGACCTCCCGGAACAGGAAAGACCACTACCCTCGTCGAAGCGATCAACGAGACACTGATGCGTGAGAGCCAAGTGCTCGTCTGCGCCCAAAGCAATATGGCTGTGGACTGGATCTCCGAGCAACTTGTCGACCGTGGCGTCAACGTGCTGCGCATAGGCAATCCCACACGGGTGAACGACAAGATGCTCAACTTCACCTATGAGCGACGCTTCGAAGCCCATCCCGACTATCCCCAGTTATGGGCCATCCGTAAGACTATACGCGAGCTGAGAGGCAAACGTAGCGGAAGCAGTGAGAACAGACATCAAAAAATCGAACGACTGAAAAGCCGTGCCACAGAGCTGGAGCTCCGTATCCAGACGGAGCTCTTCGATCAGGCCCGTGTCATCGCCTGCACCCTCGTCGGATCGGCCAGCCGCATACTGGAAGGACGGCGTTTCGCCACCCTCTTTATCGACGAGGCGGCACAGGCCCTTGAAGCGGCATGCTGGATTCCCATGCGGCGTGTCTCACGTGTCATCCTTGCCGGCGACCACTGCCAGCTGCCACCAACGGTCAAGAGCATGGCTGCTCTGAGGGCTGGTCTCGGACGTACCCTCATGGAACGCATTGCGGACAATAAGCCTGAAGTGGTGACACTCCTCGGCATGCAATACCGCATGAACGATGATATCATGCAGTTCTCCTCACGGGAATTCTATCATGGTAAAGTCGTATCCGCTCCACAGGTAGAACACCGTTCCATCCTCGATTTCGACCTGCCCATGCAGTGGATCGACACCGACGAAGAACATACAACGGCAGACATTCCGGATTCCACGAGCGATGCAGAAGACACCCGCCAAGGCACTCCTGCAGCTATCCCTGCCAATTCAACTAACGTTCCTGATACTCAGAAAGTAAACAATGAGCGTGAGAGCCTGAGCTTTCACGAACAGTTCGTCGGCGAGAATTTCGGGCGAGTGAATAAAGGCGAAGCGGAACTGACCTTGAAAACGCTGCAAGATTATATTACAAAGATCAGTAAGCAGCGCATGCTTGACGAGCGCATCGATATCGGTGTGATCTCGCCTTATCGTGCCCAAGTGCAGTATCTGCGGCATTTAGTGAAAAAACGGGAATTCTTCAAGCCCTTCCGTCACCTGATCACCATCGCCACCGTTGACGGATTCCAAGGGCAGGAGCGCGACGTGATCATCATCTCCCTGGTACGTTCTAACGAGAATGGAGAGATTGGCTTCCTTCGTGACTTGCGCCGTATGAACGTCGCCATCACACGTGCCCGCATGAAGCTCATCATTCTCGGCAGCGTCTCCACCCTCACACGGCATCCCTTCTACAAACGGTTGTGGGATTACGTATGTCATCTGAGCCAGGTCCACGGATAACATTCCGTGTGACCTAAAACAATCTTAAAAAAAAGGCGTTTAACTGATAAAAGTCCTAATTTGCATAATAAAAGGTCAAAAAGGATCGCAAAAACACGGCTGTTTACGGATTTCTAAGTAAATTTGCAACCAAAAATCAATAAGTACGCGCGTAATGAATTTAAAACTGCCGGTTATCGCATCCATGGTAATGACCGTTCTTATGCTATCCTCTTGCTTGGGAACGGATGAAAATACCATCGTCTATTATAACGACACCGCTTTGACGAGTTTCTCGCTGGGCACTGTTAAGCTTATCAATCACACCACGGCCAGTGATGGGTCTGACAGCACATACACTACCACTTATACTCCCAGCTCAAACCTGTTCTATATCGATCAGCAACAAGGACTGGTCTATAATCCCGACTCCCTTCCCGTAAATACCAACGTGGAGGCCGTACTCGCTACCATCAATACGAAAAAGAGCGGTGTCGCCGTACTCGAGTTGAAAGACCGGGAAGGCAAAGACTCTCTTGTCTATTATTCCAGCACTGACTCCATCGACTTTTCCAAGCCGGTCAATGTCCGCGTCTACAACTTATCGTGGACTGCCTACCGCACTTATACCATCCGTGTGAATGTACACCAGCAGTCTGGTACAGAGTTCAACTGGGAGAAGACAACCTGTTCCGAGCTGTCTCAGGTGGGCATGCGGCGTATGGTGAGCACAGACCAGGCCACCTATCTCTTCGGTGTGGAGAACGAAGCCACTGTCGGTTTCCGACTCGACAACGACACGTGGACACGCCTCACATCCACAACCAGTCTTACCGCCGACGCTTATAAGAGTATCACCGTTAAAGACAATTATCTTTATATCCTGAACAACGGAAGCGTACTCCGCTCCGCTGACGGATCCACATGGCAGACCGTTGGATCAGCATCACAGCTGACCCAACTTCTCGGGGCCAGCCCTTACAAGTTGTATGCCATGGGCACAGAAGGACTCTACGAGTCGGCCGACAATGGTGCGACATGGAGCCGCGACAACCTTGACGAGAGCACTGACCTGCTGCCGCAGGACAACATCTCCTTCATCTGCAAGCCCTCTCAGGTCAATGCAGACACTTACAAGCTGCTTCTCTTCGGCACACGCGACGGCGTTACCTACACATGGAGCAAGGTGGAAGAGGATGAAAGTGACGCAGAGAGCGCACAGCCCTGGAGCTACTACGATGTGGACAAATACAATTCGCATCAGCTGCCGAAGTGGGACTATGAACAGGTGATCTGGTACGACAACAGTCTCCTGGCTATCGGCGGTGACTTCTGGCAGTGGTATCAGAGCCTCGATGAGGGTCTCGTCTGGGACGGAGAGACAGAGGAGGTCAACTACTACAGCCTGCCGGGTGACTTCCCCAAACAATCCATCCAGTTCACCGTCACCACAGACTCCAACCATTACATCTATATCTCCCGACAAGGCGATGAACGAGTATGGAAAGGACGTCTGGCACGCACGGCCTGGACAGAGGAGCAGACGGTATATACCCGCAGCAAATAAGACACAGGCCAAAGCCTACCACATATACAGGCACAAGCCTGTCAGGAAAGCAACTGACGAATGAAGACGAAACATATCCTGCCCCTGCTCTTCCTGTTGCCTGCATTGACAATGAACGCACAGGATGACCCCGAATACCGGATGGAGATCGGAGCGGGGGGTGGTATGACCGGATATCTGGGCGACTTCAACGGATCGCTCACTCACGACCTGCAGCCGAGCGCAGCCATAGTGGCACGGTATAACTTCAATCCCTATATGGGACTAAAACTCGCTTTCACCTACGGAAAGCTGAAAGGGGCGTCAGACGATACCGACACCTACTATCCCGAGTATGCCGACAACCCCTACACCTTCAGTAATCCGCTCTACGATCTGTCACTCACCTATGAGTACAACTTTTGGCCCTATGGTACAGGGCGCGACTATCGCGGAGCAAAACGGGTCACCCCTTATGTAGCCGGCGGACTGGGACTGACAGTAGCACAAGGAACGGGGAAGACTGCAACCACAATGAATATTCCCATCGGCCTCGGTGTGAAATATAAAATAGGTACACGCGTCAACCTAGGATTGGAATGGCTCATGCATTTCTCTCTGAGCGACATGCTCGACGGAGTACAGGATCCCTACACCATCCAAAGTAGCGGTCTCTGCAAGAACACCGACTGCTATTCCGCTCTCCAGCTTTCGATCACCTATAGCTTCTCAGCCAAGTGTGTCACCTGCAACAAAGAGTGAGAACGACCCAGAAACGACATCTGCTGTCCACATAACAGACAGGAGCCTCCCACTCCGCCAACCACTTAATAAAAGAAAAGGAATATATGGTAGAACTCGATATGAACCGTATCCCCCAGCACATCGCCATCATCATGGATGGTAACGGACGATGGGCATCCGAGCGCGGTAAGGAACGCAGCTACGGCCATCAGGCCGGTGTAGACACTGTGCGGCGCATTACATCTGAGTGTACACGCCTAGGTGTGAAATACCTGACGCTCTACACCTTCTCCACAGAGAACTGGAACAGGCCCGCCGACGAGGTGGCTGCACTGATGGGACTCGTACTCAGTTCTTTGGAAGACGAGATCTTCATGAAGAATAACGTGCGCTTCCGTGTCATCGGTGATATCCACCGTCTGCCCGAGGCCGTACAGAAGAAACTGCACGAGACCGAAGAGCATACAGCCAATAACACCGCCATGACAATGGTTGTCGCTCTCAGCTATTCGGCCCGGTGGGAGATCACAGAAGCGATGAAGCGGATCGTCCGGATGGGACAACAACACCCCGAATACCTGTCGGACGAGGCCATCACCGAGACGCTCATCTCCCAAAATCTGGAGACCAGCTTCATGCCCGATCCCGACCTGCTCATCCGCACAGGTGGAGAGATACGCATCTCCAACTTCCTGCTCTGGCAGTTGGCCTATACCGAGCTCTACTTCTGTGATACCTATTGGCCCGACTTCTCTGAAGAAGATCTCCACAAAGCCATCGCCGACTATCAACACCGCCAGCGACGCTTCGGCAAGACGGAAGCACAGGTTGAAAACGAAAATAAGTAAGCGCTGAGCCTTGAGACGGAGACGTGCCCTGACGGCACATCACCCGATAACCTCAAAGCACAAAGCTCCAAACAATTAATAAATGCACTATAACAAGACAAAACTTCTCGCCGCCCTCATTGCACTTTCATGCAATACCATTGCTCAGGCTCAGGACAAGATCGTGCATCCCGACGTCAACTACGCCGGCACGCCGCGCGACCTCATCATTGGAGGCTTCAATGTGTCGGGTATTGACGGCTACGAGGACTACATGCTTACCGGCATCTCCGGACTCAGCGTAGGACAGCATGTCACCATGCCGGGTACAGAAATCACTGAAGCCGTGAAGCGCTACTGGCGTCACGGTCTCTTCTCCTCCGTACAGATCTCCGCCGACTCCATCGTCGGTGACAAGGTGTGGCTGCACATTGCCCTCAAGGCACGTCCCCGCGTGTCGCAGATCAACTATATCGGCTTGAAGAAGAGCGAGAAGGAGGATATGGAGAATAAGCTCGGTATCCTCAAAGGTGGACAGATCACCCCCAATATGATCGACCGTGCCAAGATACTGGCCAAGAAATACTTCGACGACAAAGGCTTCCAGAACGCTGACATCAATATCCAGCAGCGCGATGATGTCAATGGCAAGAATCAGGTGATTCTCGACGTGATCATCGACAAGAAGCAGAAGATCAAGGTGCATCAGATCATCATCGAAGGCAATGAGCACCTCAAGGACAGCCGTATCAAGGGTAGTCTCTTCAGAAAAGGCGCCTTTGCCAAGACACACGAGGCCGGCAAGCTCTCCACCTTCCTCAAGTCGAAGAAGTTCACACCCGAACGCTGGAAAGAAGACAAGGAAAATCTGTTGAACAAGTACAACGAGCTCGGTTATCGAGATGCCACGATTCTGGAAGACAGTGTATGGAACTACGACGACAAGCACGTTAATATATATATTAAGGTATCAGAAGGACAGAAATATTATATCCGCAACATCGAATGGGTGGGTAATACCGTGTACAACACCGCCCAGCTGCAGAACCTGCTCAACATCAATCCGGGTGATGTCTACAACCAGAAGTTGCTGAACAAGCGACTGCAGGAAGATGAGGATGCCGTGGGCAACCTGTACTACAACAACGGATATGTGTTCTCGTCCATCCAGCCGACCGAGGTGAACATCGACGGCGACTCCATCGACCTGGAAATGCGCGTCATGGAAGGTCCTCAGGCCCATCTGAGCCATATACGCATCAATGGTAACGACCGCATCTATGAGAACGTCGTACGCCGCGAGCTTCACACAAAGCCGGGCGACCTCTTCTCAAAGGATGCCCTCATGCGTTCGGCCCGAGAAATCGCCTCCATGGGCCATTTCGACCCGGAGAAGGTCAATCCCGACATAAAGCCTAACGGAGAAGACGGAACCGTGGACATCAACTGGAACCTGGAACAGAAATCCAACGACCAGGTGGAGTTCTCGCTCGGTTGGGGACAGACCGGTATCATCGGACGTGTCGGACTGACCCTTAACAACTTCTCCATGGCCAACCTGTTCCGCAAGAACCGCGAGCACCGTGGCATCATGCCCATCGGTGACGGTGAGAAGCTCTCGATCGGTGTCAACACCAACGGCTCGTACTATCAGAGCTACAACCTGGGCTACTCCACCAACTGGTTTGGTGGCAAACGACCCATCCAGCTCTCATTCAATGTCTTCTTCTCAAAGCAGACCGACGTATCGAGCAACTATTACAACTCGGCTTGGCAGAACACCTATTACAACTATCTCTACGGTTACAATAGCTATACTTACACCAACTACGAGAACTATTACGATCCCAACAAGTACATGCAGCTCGTAGGAGCCAGCATCGGATGGGGCAAGCGTCTGCGCTGGCCTGACGACTACTTCTCACTCAGCATCTCGCTGGCCTACACACGCTATATGCTGAAGAACTGGCAGTACTTCATGATCACGACGGGTAACAGCAACAATATCAACCTCACGCTGGCCATCAACCGTACCTCTACCGACAACCAGCTCTATCCACGCCGCGGTTCGGAATTCCAGGCCAGTGTCAGCCTCACCCCGCCATGGTCGGCCTGGGACAATAAGGACTATAAGCATCTGGCCACCAACTCCTCGTCACCTACCTACCAGAAGGAAATGCAGGAGAAGTATCAGTGGATTGAGTATCATAAGTGGAAGCTGAAGTTCCGTAGCTTCACCGCACTCACCAGCGCACAGAAGTGCTTCGTGCTGATGACCCGTTTCGAGTTCGGTATCCTCGGCAGCTACAACAAGTATAAGAAGTCGCCCTTCGAATACTACTATATGGGTGGTGACGGCATGAGCGGCTACTCATCCTACTATGGTGAAGAAACGATAGGTCTGCGCGGTTACGAGAACGGATCGCTCACTCCTTACCACGCCGAGGGCTATGCCTACGACCGCATGACGCTGGAGCTCCGCTACCCGTTCATGCTGGGCAACACCACCATCTATGGTCTGACCTTCGTCGAGGCCGGTAATGCCTGGCAGAATACCCGCGACTTCAATCCGTTCGACATGAAGCGTTCGGCCGGTATCGGTGTGCGCATCTATCTGCCTATGGTCGGACTGATGGGTATCGACTGGGCCTATGGTTTCGACAAGGTATGGGGGACGAAAGGTGGCAGCCAGTTCCACTTCATACTGGGTCAAGAGTTCTAAAATATCTAAACAGTGTAACTATCCCCTGACGCTCAGCGTCAAAGGATAGTAACACTACAGAAAGAAAGGACAGAATATTATGAATATCTATCGTAATCGGTTCATCCGCCGCAGCCTGTCGGCAGCAGTTCTGGCATTGAGTCTGACGGCCATTGCTCCCCAACAGGCCCGCGCACAGAAGTTCGCACTCATCGACATGGAATATGTGATGAAGAACATCCCGGCCTACGAGCGCGCCAACGAGCAGCTCAACCAGGTGTCGAAGAAGTGGCAGGCGGAGGTGGAGGCTCTCAACACCGAGGCCACCACAATGTATAAGAACTATCAGAACGAGCTGGTATTCCTCTCTGCCGAGCAGAAGAAGCAGAAGCAGGAACAGATCATGCAGAAAGAGAAGGAAGCCTCCGACTTGAAGAAAAAATACTTCGGTCCTGAAGGCGAGCTTTTCAAGAAGCGTGAGGCATTGATGACACCTATCCAGGATGAGGTGTATAATGCCGTGAAAGAGATCTCCGATCTCCGCGGCTACTCGCTTGTCCTCGACCGTGCCAGCGACACCGCCATCATCTTCGGAAGCCCGAAGATCGACATCTCCAACGAGGTGCTCGCCAAATTAGGTTATGCCAAATAGCCCTATCCCTCATACAGTCTGTCACCCCCTCTGATGCCAAGACACATCGGCAGCGGAATGACAGACTGATCCATAAGGAACTTATCCAAGACATCCTTTCCGGCTCAGCCGGATTATGAAGATAATTAATTAATCAAAACAATAAAAAACAAATGAAGAAGTTAGTTTTATTCTTGATGCTGATGGCTCCTCTGGCCACCTTCGCACAGAAATTCGGCAAGGTGAACACACAGACCATCATGCAGGCACTCCCTGAGATTGCCAAGATCAACGGTGAGCTCCAGGCCCAGTCGAAGCAGTATGAGAACGATCTGAAGAGCATGCAGGATGAGCTGCAGCGCAAGAGCGACGCCTACGACAAGGGCAAAGCTACCATGAACGCTACCGCACAGAAGACCGCAGAGGAAGAGCTTCAGACGCTCTATCAGAAGATCCAGCAGGCTTATCAGGACAACCAGCAGGCTCTGCAGAAGGCACAGCAGGAGAAGATGCAACCCGTCATTGAGAAGGTGCGCAACGCCATCGACGCTGTAGGTAAGGCCGGTGGTTATACCTTCATTCTGGAAGAGGGAACCGCCATCTATACCGGCACAACTGTTGAGGATGTCACCGCTAAGGTACAGGCCGAGATCGCCAAGGCTAAGTAATCAACATGAGACATTACATCCTTACATTACTCCTGCTCTTGGGCTCACTGACCGTGAGCGCCCAGGAGGCAGCTACAACGGCGGCCCCTCCACAGGCCGCCGTCTTGTCCTTTGGCTACTTCAGTTATAAGGCTGTCATGGAACAGATGCCCGAGTATGCCACCGCACAGCGCACACTCAGCACCTTGCGTGCAAAATACGATGCCGAGATGAAGCGCGTAGAGGACGAGTTCAACATGAAGTATGAACAGTTCCTCGAAGGACAACACGACTTTGCCCCTTCAATACTCCAGAAGCGGCAGGCCGAGCTGCAGGATCTCATGCAGAAGAACCAGGCATTTAAAAAGCAGACAGAGCAACTGCTCCGGCAAGCCGAAGACGACACCTACGCACCTCTGCACCGGAAAATCCAACAGGCTGTACAGCTCGTGGGACAGTCGCATCAGTATGCTTTCATCCTCAACACCGACGATAACGCCGCGCCTTACATCAACCCTTCTATGGGCGTCAATGTGTCGCAGGCCATCCTGCAAGCCATACAATAAGATTATGAACAAAGCCCTTCCTCAATCCCCCGGACCTATAGGTATCTTCGACAGCGGATACGGCGGGCTGACGATCCTGCACGGCATCCGACAGCTGCTGCCCCAGTATGACTATCTCTATCTGGGCGATAACGCACGTGCCCCCTACGGCTCGCGCTCTTTCGAAGTGGTCTATCAGTTCACGCGCCAGGCTGTACTGAAGCTCTTTGAGATGGGCTGCCATCTCGTCATCCTTGGCTGCAACACCGCCTCTGCCAAGGCGCTGCGCTCCATCCAGCAACGCGACCTCCCCTCACTCGATCCCCAACGGCGCGTCCTCGGAGTCATTCGCCCCACTGCAGAGATCATCGGACAACTCACGCGCAACAACCATGTAGGACTGCTCGCTACCGAAGGTACGGTACGCTCTCACAGCTACGATATGGAGATCGCCAAGCTGTGGCCGCAAATACGTGTCACAGGACAGGCATGCCCGTTCTGGGTGCCGCTCGTCGAATACAACGAGGCCGACTCTCCCGGTGCCGACTACTTTGTCAAGAAGCGCATCGACCAGCTCATGCAGAAAGACCCCGACATTGATACCATCATTCTCGGCTGCACGCACTTTCCCCTGCTCATGCCGAAGATCGTGAAATACACACGGCCCGGCGTGCGTATCGTTCCTCAAGGTGAATATGTTGCCTCTAGCCTCCAGAACTATCTGGAGCGTCATCCGCAAATGACAAGCAATATCACCACCGGTGGTACCTGTCAATACTACACCACCGAAAACCCCGACAAATTCAAAGAGAGTGCTGCCATCTTCCTCCACGAAAACGTGAACGTATGGCATATCGACCTGGGCTAACGACAAGCACAGACCTTCCAGTCTACCGTCTGTAGACACAGGTTCGCAACCAACACCTCAAGCAATCTGGCAAGAGCCCTATTTATTCATAAAATCCCATTACAAACACATGCAAGAGACAAGACAAAACCGTATAGCACGCCTGCTCCAAAAGGAGCTGGCCGATATCTTCCAGCGTCAGACACAGCAGATGCACGGTGTGCTCGTCAGCGTCACCGCCGCACGCGTGTCTCCCGACCTGAGTATCTGCACGGCTCATCTGAGCATCTTCCCATCCGAACGGGCCGACGAGCTGCTGAAAAACATTCAGGCCAATGAGAAGAGTATCCGCTATGAGCTGGGACGGCGTGTGCACAATCAGCTCCGCATCATTCCCGAGCTCCGCTTCTTCATTGATGACTCGCTCGACTACATTGAGCATATCGATGAGCTGTTGAAAAAATAAGAGAGTTGAAGCCGATATTGATAATGAACAACTTTCCTTTTTTCGTAGCCCGTCACTATCTCTTTTCCCGCAAGAAAACTCATGCGATCAATGTCATCTCCATCATCTCCGTCATTGGAGTGGCTGTGGCAACGATGGCACTTGTTATCGTACTGAGTGTCTTCAACGGCTTCCAGGATCTCATGGCAAGCTTCTTCACCAACTTTGATCCCCAGCTGAAGGTGGTACCGACCGAAGGCAAGACACGTCCTGCCGACGATCCCATCCTTACAGAGATCAGGAAGCTGCCACAGGTAGATGTGGCCACTGAGACACTTGAAGACCAGGCACTTGCCGTCTACAACGGCAACCAGGCAATGGTGATGGTCAAAGGTGTGGACGACAACTTTGCCGAACTCACCCACATCACAGACATTGTCTATGGCGAAGGAACCTTCGACCTGCATACGGCCAACCTTGAGATCGGCACACCCGGCATACGACTGGCACAGACCCTCGGACTGGGCACACGCTGGCAGAACTATCTGCACATCTACGCACCCGCACGCAACGGACAGCTCGATCTCTCCGACCCTACAAGCGGCTTCGTTGAGGACTCACTCTTCTCCTCCGGACTGGTGTTTAACGTCAAGCAGAGCAAATATGACAAGAACTATATCCTCACCTCCATCGGCTTTGCCCGCAACCTATTCGGACAGCAAGGCATGCTCTCTGCCCTTGAAATACGACTCAAGGCTGGCAGCGACCTCGATGCAGTGAAAAAGAAGATGCAGGAAATTGCCGGCACGAAATATAAGGTGCTCGACCGCTATGAACAGCAGGCCGGTACGTACAAGATCATCAAAGTGGAGAAGTTCATGGCCTATCTCTTCCTCACGTTTATCCTCATCGTAGCCTGCTTCAACATCGTTGGCTCCCTCTCGATGCTCATCATCGACAAGAAAGACGATGCGCAGACCCTGAGCAGCCTCGGAGCCACCAACCACCAGATACGCCAGATCTTCCTTTTCGAAGGACGCATGATCTCCGTTATCGGTGCTGTCTTAGGCATCGCATTGGGACTGTTGCTGTGCGGACTCCAGCAGGCTTTCGGATTCGTCCGCATGGGAGGCAGTGACGGCACGTTCGTCGTCAACGCTTATCCCGTGAGCGTCCATTACGTCGATGTATTCTTCATCTTTGTCACAGTGATCGTCGTCGGCTGGCTCGCCGTATGGTATCCGGTACGCGCACTGAGCAAGCGCCTGCTCGACCATAAACAATAAACAAAAAAGATAAACATCAAAAGGAGCTGTGTCGTAACAAGCGATACAGCTCCTTTCGTTTTTATTGTTAAAGCCCTATCATATTAGCATCTCAAAGAATCTTGTACTATCATCGGGCAGTCCGTCCGCACCTGTCTATACCAAAAGCATAGCTTGCCATACGTCGAGCAAAAATACCGACAAGAGGATGAAGAATATCGGACAAGCCAACAGAATAAATGTCTGAGATCTTATGACCGGGGGAGTAGACCAATATTTTATATCATTCAGATTTTCTCGGACACACATCGCATTATCCCTATTGTTGCGCATTGTCCTTTATGGAATGAGAAAATGCCATCTTTTCCCACAGATCTTTTATCTACGGCCGACACGGAAAAGAAGTCTTTCCATATCAAAAAGATAAGGAAGGATTCACAAACCGGGAAAGACATCGAAAGAGACTACGGCTCCCTCAACCCGTTCGGACAATTCCCAAACGAAAAGAACAGCCTCATCTTCCCCCACAGTCTTATTTTTTCCGGATAATCGTCAGCCCGTCGCGTATCGGCAACAGCACCTTCTCCACACGCGGGTCGCAAGCCACATGATCGTTGAAGCGCCGGATGCCCTGTGTCTGTTGGTCGTGATCGTAGGCAGGATCGGTCACGTGACCATCCCAAAGAGTATTATCGGCCAACAGGATACCACCATGATTGATCAGTGGCAGAAGTGTCTCGTAAGTTTCCACATACGTACGCTTGTCACCGTCGACAAACGCCATATCAAACATAATGCCAAGTTTTGGTGCCTCAACCATCGCATCACCGATGCGGAAGTCGATATATCCGGCCACCGGAGAATGCTCGATCCAAGGCCGTGTGAAGTCCTCCATCTCATCGTTGATCTCAAAGGTATACAACATTCTGGAAGGACAAGACAGCCTGCCGGTATCTGGACCAGTGGTCATACTACCATTGTCGCGGTCAAGCTCCGCCAGTCCCTCGGCCATGCTCAAGGCTGAGTAGCCCGAGAACGTGCCCACCTCTAGGACCGTACGGGGACGAAGCATCATCACCAGCATCTTCAGAAGCCGCCCCTGCAGATGCCCCGAAGCCATGCGTCCATGGATGGTGTGAATGTTTGTGGCGCGCCACAGACGGTAAAGATAGTCACCCTCCTGATCGGTATGATCGAGGATGTATTGTTCTAGACGGTCATTCATGGGCAAGCAATCCTTCTATTGCCAGACGATAGCTGTCCAGCCCAAAGCCGGCAATGACGCCGATGCAGGCCGGAGCGATCATACTATGATGACGGAATTCCTCACGCTGACCCACATTGCTGATGTGCACCTCTACGACAGGACAGTGCAGCGATCGGATGCAATCCTGCAAAGCAATGCTCGTATGCGTATAGGCTCCGGCATTGAGCACAATACCGTCGTAGGAGAAACCGACCTCCTGCATCTTGTCGATCAGAAAACCTTCGACATTACTCTGATAATAATCCAGCTGCACATCAGGATAGCGTGCCCGCAGAACGGGCAAATAGCTCTCCATGGAAGCGTTGCCATAGATACCCGGCTCACGCACGCCCAACAGGTTAAGGTTCGGGCCGTTGATGATCATGATCTTCTTCGTCATCTGAAATAAATTTGAATGTATGTATGCAAAAGTAAGAAAAAGATTGGTTATATTTGCATACAAAGACGAAAAATGAACGACAAGAATTCCCTCACTGATATTGTGCGCCGCTATCTCAGATACCTGAAGCTGGAGCGCAACTATTCTTCCAATACATTGGATGCTTACAAGCACGATCTCGACTATCTGCTCCGCTTTCTGTCCGACCGTGAGCTAGCACCTCTTGACGTCAAACTGGAAGACCTGCAGCAGTTCGCCGCGTCGCTCCATGAGCAAGGACTGACCGCTAAATCACAAGCCCGTATACTCTCCGGCATCCGGTCGTTCTACCGCTACCTCCTCCTCGACGGCTATCTCGAGGTCGACCCTACCGAGCTGCTCGAATCGCCCCATCTGCCTAAGCATCTGCCTGAATATCTGACGACGGAGGAGGTCGACCGTCTGGAAGCCGCCATCGATCTGTCAACCCGCGAGGGCCACCGCAACCGTGCCATCATCGAGGTGCTCTTCTCCTGCGGACTGCGTGTGTCCGAACTGACACACCTCAAGATGAGCGGCCTCTATCTGCAAGAGCACTTCATCCGCGTGACGGGCAAGGGACGCAAGGAACGGCTGGTACCCATCTCCGACAAAGCCATACGCGAACTCACCTTCTGGTTTGACGACCGCAACAAGATGAACATCAAACCGGGCGAAGAAGACTATGTATTTCTCAACAACCGCGGGCATCATCTCACACGCACAATGATCCTCATCATGGTGAAACGGCTCGGTGAGGCGGCAGGGATAGAGAAGACCATCTCCCCCCATACCCTGCGTCACAGCTTCGCCACCGCGCTGCTTAAAGGAGGTGCCAGCCTGCGTGTCATCCAGGAACTGCTCGGACATGCCGGGATCGGCACGACAGAGATCTACACCCACCTCGACAATGAATCGCTCCGCCAGACGGTGCTTCTCCACCATCCCCGCAACATGAAATAGAAAGAGCCTGCAACACCGAAGCATTGCAGGCCCTTTTATTTCTATAAACTTTCTCTTACATTATTTGTTCAGATCGGCGTCAAACTCGGCACCGGCCACAAACTTCACTGTATTCTTAGCTGCGATGGTGATCTTCTCTCCGGTACGGGGATTCACACCCTGACGAGCCTCGCGCGTCTTCACAGAGAAAGAGCCGAAACCGATGAGCTGTACCTTATCTCCTGCAACAAGGGCATCCTTGACTGCTACCATAACGGCATCAACCGACTTCTTGGCATCAGCTATCGACAGGCCTGCAGTCTCAGCGACCTTCTTCACTAAATCGTTCTTGTTCATAATATTATGGTTTAATTGATTAAATGGATTTTTTCATATAAACTTGGAAACAAATATAAACCATAACTTTTATACTTCAAAAAAAAAAACGATAAAATTCTTCTGAAGGGCAAAAAATGCCGTAAAAGCCTTTAAAAAGAAGACAATGACAGAGTTTTTTAGTAAATTTGCAGCGTTTACACGTTTAACGAGCAAGGTATTTCATTATGTTTCGAATGACCCCCATCACCAAGAATTTGCTCATCTGCAACATCTTGGCTTTTCTCGCCATGTTGGTGTGCCGCGAAGTGCTGAATATTGACTTGAACGATCTGTTCGGCCTTCATTTTTTCATGGCCTCCAACTTCCATATCTATCAGCTCTTCACCTACATGTTCATGCATGCCGGCTGGGAACATATCATTATGAATATGTTCATGCTCTGGATGTTCGGTTGTGTCGTGGAGAGCACATTCGGCCCGAAACGTTTCCTTTTTTATTACATTGTCTGCGGCATCGGCGCCGGTCTGATGCAGGAGCTGGCACAGTTCTTCTACGTCTACTTCACCTTCAATGCCCAACAACCCCTCTCCATTGGCGAGGCTTTCGAGGTGATGCGGCAATTCAGTGTCCAACTCGACGGACTGACGACAGTAGGCGCTTCCGGCGCCATCTACTCCCTCCTGCTGGCCTTCGGTATGATGTTCCCCAATGAGAAGATGTTCATCATCCCTATCCCTATCCCCATCAAGGCCAAATGGATGGTCATCGGCTCGATTGCCATCGAGCTATTCTCCGCTTTAGGCGCGCCGGGCGACAACGTTGCCCATCTGGCCCATCTCGGCGGTATGATCTTCGGATGGCTGCTCATCCGCTACTGGCGGCACCATCCCTATCAGAACGGCTACGGCATCTTCAATGCCGAAAGGATATTCTCGTCCATGAAAGGCAAGTGGGAAGCCCGCCAACACAACCGGAACAGCAAGCGACCGGAAAGCAGAGACAGCAATCCTGACTGGGACTACAACGCACGCCAGCAGGCCACACAAGAAGAAATCGACCGCATACTCGATAAGATCCGACGAAGCGGTTATGATAGTCTGACGAAAGAAGAGAAACAGAAGCTCTTCGATCAAAGTAGAAAATAACAATGTTCACAAAGTTCAAGACTTTTACCCTCAACGTGATAGCAGGCGCCAATGTGGGCGTGATCCTGCTGATGCTTCTTATAGGTTTCAGCGGACACGTCGACCCTACAC
Organism: Prevotella sp. CAG:924; assembly: GCA_000431975.1. Taxonomy (GTDB): domain Bacteria; phylum Bacteroidota; class Bacteroidia; order Bacteroidales; family Bacteroidaceae; genus Prevotella. Next base: position 30,247 of record HF988555.1, read on the forward strand.
GCCACTCTATAATAGCGACCATGGGGCTCTCTTTCCCTCTGCCCCTGTTCCTCAACTTCGCATTTCTGGTGTTCTGGTGCATCGTCCGGCTGCGCTATGCCCTTATTCCCATCATCGGCTTTCTGGTGGGCTTCGTACCCGTCCGTACCTATTTCCCTCTTAACGCTCCCTTCTCACCTCCCGACGATGCCATCAAAGTGATCAGCTACAACGTCGAGAGTTTTGGAGCCTCCGCACTGGCCGGCGACACGACCCACCGCGACATCAACCCTATCGTTGAATATCTGCGTGACTCGCATGCCGACATCATCTGTCTGCAGGAGGCCGTGCCACACAGCACCATCGCCGACAGCGTACTCAAGAAAATCTATCCCTACACCAGCTTCAAGCAACGCACCGATAAAGGGTCCGACCTGTTGGCCGTCTATTCACAATATCCTATCCGCCGTACGGAACAGATCAACTATTCGTCAGAACACAACATCAGCTTCGCCTATGAGCTCGACGTGAAAGGCCGCAAAGTGCTGTTGGTCAACAACCATCTGGAAAGCAACCGCCTTGTAGGCGAAGACCGCGATCAGTTCAATAATATGATCAAGGGGCGCACCGACTACAAGAATGTGAAAGACGACTCACGCCATCTGCTTTCCAAACTTGCCGCAGCAGGCAAGATCCGTGCCGCACAAGTCGATGCCGTCGTTCGCTATATTTCCTCACACCGGGGAGGAAAATCGGTGATCTGTGTGGGCGATTTCAACGAGCAGCCTATCTCCTATTCCCATATCCGGTTTGCCGACCGGCTGACCGACTGCTACGTCGCCTCGGGCAATGGTCCCGGATGGAGCTACAACAAGAGCCACATGTATGTCCGCATCGACAACATCTTCTGCTCCGACGACCTCCATCCCTACCGCTGCCACATTGACCGCTCGATCCGTACCTCTGACCACTACCCCATCGTCTGCTGGCTTAGTTGGAAATAGGACCAAAAAACGGACATTTTTTTAAGAAATACTGCTTTTTTCTTCATTTAATAAGGAGAAATTTTCCCACTTACATAAAAAATGCTAACTTTGCATGGCTTATTGTATCAATTTTGATGGTGAAATAATCATAAAACAATAATAACAACAAATGCAGAACAAAGGAATAGTTATTGTAACCGCCGTATTACTGACGCTTGCAAGCATTTTCTATTTGTCTTTCTCTGTAGCCACGCGCTATTATGACGCGCAAGCTGCAAAGATTCAAGACCCGATTGCCCAGCAGGACTACAAGGACTCTGTGAAGTACCTGGGCATCTACAGCTATCAGAAGTGTCTGGAGACCCAGATCGGACTGGGTCTGGACCTGAAGGGTGGTATGAACGTGATCCTTGAGATCTCTGTTCCCGACGTAGTGGAGACACTCGCCGACCACAAGCAGGACCCCGCCTTCGTGAAGTCCATGACTGAGGCCCGTCGTGAGCAGGAAGCTACTCAGGGCGACTTTATCGACCTCTTCGTCAAGGCTTATCACAAGAACGCTCCCGGACACCGTCTGGCAGAGATCTTCGCCACACAGCAGCTCCAGGGCAAGGTGTCACCCACATCGTCCGACCAGGAGGTAGAGAAGACCCTCCGCTCCGAGGTACAGTCGGCCATCGACAACTCATTCAATGTAGTGCGCACCCGTATCGACCAGTTCGGCGTCGTGCAGCCCAACATCCAGAAGCTCGAAGGCCAGCAGGGACGTATCATGGTGGAGATGCCGGGCATCAAGGAGCCTGAGCGTATGCGTAAGCTCCTGCAGGGATCAGCCAACCTGGAGTTCTGGGAGACCTACAACGCTGAGGAAGCAGCTCCATACCTCCAGCAGCTCGACCAGCAGCTTGCCAATCACGGCACGGAGGCTAAGACCGACACGGCCAACGCGCAGAAGGTAGACAGCACAAAGGCTACTGCAGCTAAGTCGAAGGTGACACAGGCCAAGCCTAAGTTCCAGCTGAAGAAGGACGACAAGCAGGCCGACGTGAAGACGACGCCCGACGCACAGCTCGCCCAGGCCAAGAAGCTCCACCCGCTGCTCGCCATGCTGCAGCTCACAGGCGGCCAGAGCCTCAGCGTGGTCGGCTATGCCAGCGTCCGCGATACTGCCGCCATCAATAAGCTGCTCCATAGCGAGGCTGCCAAGCAGGTGATTCCTTCCGACATGAAGCTGCTTTGGGGTGCCACCGCAGAGCGCAACCTGAACGTTAAGAATATCTTCGCACTCCATGCCCTGAAGGTGACAACCCCCAACGGCCGTGCTCCGCTGGAGGGTGACGTGGTGACCGACGCCAGCGACCAGTACAACCAGGTTACTGGTCAGCCTGAGGTGTCCATGAACATGAACTCTGAGGGTGCCCGCCGTTGGGCCGAGCTGACGAAGGCCAACATAGGCAAGGCTATCGCCATTGTCCTCGACGGAGTGGTTTACTCTGCTCCTCGTGTCAACGGTGAGATCGATGGCGGTCAGTCATCTATCTCCGGCAACTTCACCGTTGAAGAGACCAAGGACTTGGCCAACACGCTGAAATCAGGACGTATGCCTGCTCCCGCACATATCGTACAGGAGGAAATTGTTGGTCCTACCCTCGGTGCACAGTCTATCCAGCAGGGTATCATCTCCTTCATCATTGCCTTCGTTCTGTTGATCATCTACATGGTGGCCATGTATAACATCATCCCCGGTATGCTGGCCAACCTCGTTCTCGTGGTGAACGTATTCTTCACTCTCGGTATCCTGACGTCCTTCCAGGCGGCTCTGACGATGAGCGGTATCGCCGGTATGGTGCTCTCGCTGGGTACGGCCGTCGACGCCAACGTGCTGATCTATGAGCGCATCAAGGAGGAGCTTCGCTCCGGCAAGGGCATGAAACAGGCCGTCAGCGCCGGTTACAGCAATGCCTTCTCTGCCATCTTCGACAGTAACCTGACCTCATTGATCACAGGTGTCATCCTGCTGCTCTTCGGTACAGGTCCTATCCGCGGCTTCGCCACGACCTGGATCATCGGTATCTGCTGCTCGTTCTTCACCGCTGTGTTCCTTACCCGTCTGGTTTACGACTATAAGCTCAACCATGACAAGTGGATGCACCTGAAGTTCTGGACGGGCATCTCCGAGCACATGATGCAGAATACGCACTATCACTTCATGGCTGCCTTCAAGAAGAGCTTCACGGTGGCTGCCATCGCCATCGTTGTGTTCGTCATCAGCTTCGGTGTGCGTGGTCTGGCTCAGAGCATCGACTTCACCGGTGGCCGCAACTACGTAGTACAGTTCGAACAGTCGACAGCACCTGAGCAGGTACGCCCCGTGCTTGACAAGATCTTCCCTAACTCTACGACGAGCGCCATCTCTCTGGGTACCGACAACCGTACGATACGTATCTCAACCAACTACAAGATTGAGTCGAACTCGCCCACCATCGACGATCAGGTAGAGACGATGCTCTTCAAGGGTCTGAAAGACGCCAACCTGGTAACCCAGAAGGATGTCAAGACCTTCAAGAATCCTGATGTGCGTGCCGGCGGTTCCATCATCAGTTCTTCAAAGGTAGGACCTTCTGTAGCCAAGGACGTGACACGCGGTGCCATCCTTTCTGTGATCATCGCACTCGTTGCCATCTTCCTCTACATCCTCATCCGCTTCCGCAATGTAGCCTTCTCTGTAGGTTCTACTATTGCCCTGGCCTTCGATGCCTTGACCGTAATCGGTCTGTTCTCTCTGCTGCAGGGCCTGCTGCCCTTCTCACTTGAGGTTGACCAGACGTTCATCGGTGCCGTGCTGACAGTGATCGGTTACTCTATTAATGATAAGGTGGTGGTATTCGACCGTATCCGTGAGAACCTCCGCCTCCATCCGAAGGAGGATATCCAGACCATCTTCAACAACTCCATCAACCAGACACTGGCACGTACCATCAACACCTCTGCGTCTACGCTGATCGTGCTGCTGTGCATCCTCTTCCTCGGAGGTAAGTCGATCCAGCCGTTCGCCTTCGCCATGACGATTGGTGTAGTATTCGGTACTCTCAGCTCTATCTTCCTTGCATCACCCATCGCTTATCTCGTGATGGGCCGCAAGATCAGAAACGCACAAGAGCAGATCTCTCTCGAGGCAAACAATGCATAATGAAATAAACAAGGATGAATAATCCCTAAACACCATAAGAGCCGCAGATCCATTTTGAGACCTGCGGCTCTTGTTTTTATGTATACTCAAAAACAGCTACAACTCATTTCCAATTTCTTCTCTCTTATATATCCCACATATCAGCAGCAGGCACACCAGGAAGAACTGACAAGCCCTATTCACTTCATCCGTATAGCCTCCGGCATTAACAGAAGAGAAAAAATTATAAGACAGATCTTTCAATTCCCAGGACACCGGTCAGTAACATTCCATACATCATCCAACGGCACATCCGTCCGTTGTCCATATAAGACAACAGACCGGACTAGCTCTAAATCCTCTTTACGATCACCAGAACAGTCCAATTTGTAAACCTTTGACGGATGATATGTCCTTTCAAACTCTTGCCTTGTCTCTGTCAAAAGATGTTGTTTTGACAGACAAATGTTTTGAATCTCCAGTTTTTTTGGCTAATTTTGCACATATATACGGGTATAGTCCGGGCAATCTACGCATCACCCTTGATAGGGCTTCCCCACAAACAAATCTAAAAGAACCATTGCGGTTTCCATATAATCAAGATATCAGTACTACAACGCACCAAATGCACCATCCCTGTTGTATCCATGCGTTACCCATGAGACATCTAACACTCTAAAAATATCAAAATGAAGAAACAACTATTAGCAGCCTCTCTCCTCGCTCTTGCCGTAGGCATGCAGGCACAAAGCCAGGCATCCAAGGCTACAGGTGCAGAGCCTATGCCCACTTGGACAGAATGGCACGACCTGCAGGTGAACGAGGTAAACCGCTACCCCGTGACCAACACGGTGCTCCCCTATGAGAGCGAACAGCGCGCGCTCAGCTTTAACTTCGAACAGTCGAAGAATTTCCTGTCTCTCGACGGACAGTGGAAGTTCAATTGGGTAGCCAACGCCAACGAGCGTCCTACCGACTTCTATAAGACCGACTACGATGACTCCAAATGGAACACCATTGCCATGCCCGGCAACTGGGAACTCAACGGCTACGGTGATCCGGAATATGTCAATGTAGGACTGGCCTGGCGCTATCAGCTCGACTCTAAAAACATTCTACGGGTGCCAGAGAAAGACAATCATGTAGGTACTTATCGCCGCGTTGTCGATATTCCTGCCGACTGGAACGGCCGACAGATTATCGTCCGCTTCGGAAGTGTCACCTCCTGTATGTACCTCTTCGTCAATGGCCATTATGTAGGTTACACGGAAGACTCGAAGATCGCCGCCGAATTTGACATCACCAAATATGTACATTCCGGCAAGAACCTTATCGCCTTCCAGGTGTTCCGTTGGTGCGACGGCTCGATGGACGAGGATCAGGACTTCTGGCGCCTTAGCGGCGTGGCCCGCCACAGCTTCCTCTACAGCAAGAACGCGACGACCAGCGTAAGCGACATGCGCATCACGCCCGACCTGATCAACAACTATGAGGACGGAACGCTCAACATCAATGTCGACGTGAAAGGCTCACCTGTCATCGACTTCCGTCTCTACAATACCAACGGACAGCTCGTAGGGAAGACCAGCGGCAACTTCCGCCGCATGAGCAACGGCACGGCACGCTTCACCGTACGCAACGTGAAGAGCTGGTCGGCCGAGGATCCTTATCTCTATACCCTCGTGGCTGTGGTCAAGAATCAGCGGGGCGACACCTGCGAGGCCATGTCACAGCATGTGGGATTCCGCAAGGTGGAGATCAGGAACAAGCAGCTCCTCGTCAACGGACAACCCGTGCTCATCAAGGGTGCCAACCGTCACGAGATGGATCCCGACGGCGGATACAACGTGTCCGTGGCACGTATGATCCAGGATATTCAGATCATGAAACGTCTCAACATCAATGCCGTACGTACCTGCCACTATAGTGACGACCCCGTATGGTATGACCTCTGCGACCAGTATGGTCTCTATGTCACCGCCGAGGCCAACCAGGAAGGCCACGTCTTCGGATATGACGATAAGTCGGAAGCCAAGAAGCCTATCTTCGCAAAGCAGATCCTGCAACGCAACCAGCACAATGTGTCTGCCCTCTTCAATCATCCTTCCATCATCGTATGGAGCATGGGTAACGAGACCGCTGACGGTCCCAACTTCACGGCAGCACGCAAATGGATAGAGCAGTACGATCCCTCACGTCCCATCCACTATGAGCGCGCAGGAAAAGGTCCCAACACCGACATCTATGCTGAGATGTACACCTATCCTCAAGGATGCGAGGCTTATGCCAAGGATACCACCAACACCAAGCCGATGATCCTCTGCGAGTACAACCATGCCATGGGCAACTCGTGCGGCGGACTGAAGGCTTACTGGGATCTCTTCCGCAAATATCCTATTCTGCAGGGAGGATACACATGGGACTTCGTAGACCAGGGCCTCCATCGCACACCGAAATACAATCCCGACCTTACGCTCGACCAACTCAACGACATTGCCGCTAAGTACGAGCCGGGCACAGGTGGCATGACACCGCTCTATACCTATGGCGGCGACTACAACAAGACCGATGCTTCTGACAACAACTTCAACTGCAACGGTCTCATCGGTCCTGACCGCCAGCTCAACCCGCATGCCAACGAACTGAAATATCAGTATCAGAACATCTGGGCCGAGCCTGTCGATCTGCAGAACGGAAAGATCTCCGTGTACAATGAGTACTTCTTCCGCGACCTGAGCAACTACCGTCTCTGCTGGCAGCTCCTGCAGGATGGCAAGCAGGTGCAGCAGGGTACTGTCGACGATCTCAACGTGGCTCCGCATAAGACAGCCACTGTCACACTGCCTTATACCCTTCCCGCCGAAGGTGAGCTCCTTCTCAACATCGCCTTCCAGCTGAAAGAGGCTGAGCCGTTGCTGAAAGCAGGAACCACACTCGCCACACGCCAGCTGACCGTGCGTCCCAATACCAACATCAGCGACAGCACACAGCTCTTCACCGCTTCAACAGCCAAGTCAAAGCTGAAAGTGATCAACAAGAAAAAGAACCCCGAAATCCAGATCACTGCAAACAATGGACTGGACATTGCCTTCGACCGTACGACAGGTACGATGACACGCTACAATGTAGCCGGTGTAAGCTATCTTGGCGAGGGTGGTACACTGAAGCCCAACTTCTGGCGTGCCCCGACCGACAATGACATGGGTGCCTCCCTACAGAAGAAATTTAAAGCCTGGCGCAACCCGACGATGACCCTCACCTCCCTCTCTGCCGAGACCATGGAGCAGCAGAAAGTGAAGGTAGCCGTCGTAAAAGCCGATTATGACATGCCCGATGTACAGGCCAAGCTCACACTGACTTACTACATCAATGCAGAAGGAACCATCAAAGTGGACGAGAAACTTCAGACAACTCCCGACGCAAAGGTGTCCGACCTCTTCCGTGTCGGTCTCGTCATGCAGCTGCCTTACTCGATGGACAAGAGCAATTTCTATGGCCGTGGACCTGTGGAGAACTATGCCGACCGCTATCTCTCAGAGAATATCGGCATTTATTCGCAGACTGCCGACCAGCAGTTCTATCCCTACATCCGTCCGCAGGAGACAGGTCTGAAGAGCCAGATACGCTGGTGGAAGCAGACCGACAGTGAAGGCAACGGACTGCAGATCACCCGCGAGGTACAACTGAAGCCCACAGACCGCATGTATCGCCAGCAGAACGAGGCTGTGGCTCCCGCCAACCTCTTCTATGCCTCTGCCCTCCACTATAACATTGAGGATCTGAGCGAAGGCGACGAAAAGGCACAGCGCCACTCTCCCGAGGTACCACGCTCCAAGTACACGGTACTCTCGATCGATGGTGCTCACATGGGACTGGGTTGTATCGACTCTTGGGGCGCACTGCCACTGCAACAGTACCGTCTGCCCTACGGCGACTACAACTTCCGCTTCGTGATCACACCTGTGAAAAAATAAGCCTTAATCTATATGCCTTAAGCCCCGGTCGTCCCAACGATGACCGGGGCTTTTCATTGTATTACTTCTTTATAGCAAACCATTCTCCATCAGTCATACCCATCCCAGACCCGCTCCCTAGAACCATACGGCAAGGGGGCCACACTAAAGACAACAGATAGAAACTTTCCGATTCTTGCTACGAAATATAGAAACAAAACCACAGAAAAAGAAAGAAGAAACGGCAATAGACCTATCTCGTCAAAAAATTAGGGGTTAAAATTTTGCTGATTGCAGGAAATCCGTTACCTTTGCAAAAAATATTCATATTGGACCATGGTGTAATGGTAACACTACAGGTTTTGGTTCTGTCATTCCCGGTTCGAATCCGAGTGGTCCAACCATGTATATTGAAAAGACCGGTGAGCATATTCTGCTCACCGGTCTTTTTCTTTTATATCCTAATCGGCTCACTTTCTACCACCAATGCCAGGTCTGCCGGCAAACGTTCCTATCCTGGATCACCCAAGAAATATAGGGCTCACCCGATGAATATGAGGGATTGTTTAGCTTGGGCCCGAAAAAGACATCC
>HF988556.1:0-5026 GCA_000431975.1 Prevotella sp. CAG:924
CTTTTTTACCGGACAGCAATAATTTTGGTACAGACAATGCTGTGGGACGGCAGCTTATAACGGCCGACTCAAAACGCTTCATGGTTACGGGCGTGATGGCCGACTTTGACAATACGATCATCAACAAAGACATTGAGGCTCTGATTGATTTTTCATATGCGGAATATGACAATGCTGCCTGTATTGACAAGAATTTCCCACAAGGCAATCTCAGCGGTACTGCTACGTTTGTGCAGGTAAAAGAAGGTTGTGACTTCATGCAAAGAGAAGCCGACCTGCGCGGATTTTTCAAGACCTTGCTGCCTGAAGACGATAATTTGAACATATCAACAAGCATAACCAGGCTGGACAATCTGTACTTTTCACAGGCAGGGCTTGACAAGAACCTGCATTTCGGCAACAAAAAACTGGTGAACATACTTTTTGCCGTAGGCATGGTTATCTTGCTGTTCTCCATCATAAACTACATAAACCTTACCATGGCGCAGAGCCGCTATCGAGCCAGAGAGATGGCCACACGACGCATGTTCGGATGCACCAAGAGCGATGTCTGCAAAACAATATTCACTGAAAGCCTTACGATGTGCGTCTTGTCGTGTGCGGTGGCAATAGTACTTGCCGTGTCATTCTCACGGTATGCCGGTCAACTGCTCGGCACAAGCCTCAATATGTCGGTGATAGCCAGTCCGTATGCCATATTCACATTTGTGATGTTCATAGCAGCCACCAGCCTGCTTGCAGGGTTGCTTCCCGCCATATCACTGTCTAAAGTGAAGCCAATAGAAGTGGTACGCGGCACGTTCGTCAGACATACGAAGATGGTGTTTGCCCGGATATTCATAACCATACAGAATGTGATAACCATTGTGATGCTGGCCTGCGCGCTCATCATGTCGCTCCAGATGCTGCACATCGTTAAGGCTCCCATTGGCTTTAACACTAAAAATCTGATCCGCATCAGTCAGGGAGATGCCTTTGCAAGTAAGGAATTTCCTGTATTTCTCGACAAGTTACGTGCCCTGCCATGTGTCAGCGGCATCGCATCGTCTTGGGGTACACCTGTTGAAGGCGGAATAAGCGCTACGAAAACATCAGAAGACGGGAAAGAATCTGTAAACATTCAAAGCTTCATTGTCTCGCCGGAATTCTTCGATATTTATGGCATAAAGCTCAGCAGGAACAATCGGCTGGAAGGCGACAGCATATTATATCTGAACGACAAGGCCATGAATATTCTAAGAATGCAACCGACAGACACACACACCGGCAGCGTGGACCAAGAGCTTGACCCTTTCGGTATGCTGCAACATGCACGTTTCGGAGGTGTATTTGAGAGTTTCCGTACCGGTAGCATTCTTAACCCCGACGAGCCCAAAGCAATACTTGTATGCAAGAACGTGCCCGCTCCTTGGTTTGTTACGATAAAAGTAAAAGGTAACCCTGTAGAGGCATACGCCCGTATAAGGGATGTGTACAAAAGTGTTTTCCATGAAGAAATGGATGAAGATGTCCTGCCACTGGTAGATAAGCAGATAGAACAGATGTTCGACCAAGAAATCCGCATATCTAAAGCAGTGTCGCTCTTCGCCTTTATCGCCATCATAATCTCGCTGCTCGGACTTGTAGCCATGTCGACATACTTCATACAGCAACGTGCAAGAGAGATTGCCGTGCGCAAGGTGTTCGGCTCTACGGGCAATCAGATTCGTGTCAGACTGATACGCACGTTTATGCTTTACGTGGGCATTGCCTTCGTCATCGCCGTGCCGATAGTTGCTCATTTCATGTCAAAATGGATTGAGCAATACAGCTACCGCATCGTATGGTGGCCGTGGATTGTGGTGGCAGGGGTAATCGTCATGCTCATCAGCCTGGCTGCCGTAGCCGTGCAGAGCTGGATGGCGAGCAATGAGAACCCGGTGAAGAACATCAGACAGGAGTAAAAATATTATGGCGAAACTTACCCAGGAAACTGTCAGAGAGCATATAATGAAAAGTCATAAGATAAAAATTATAGTAAAAGCAAATTAGATATGATTAAAGTAGAAAATTTGAGCAAGTCGTTCCGTACGGAAGAGGTGGAGACTATCGCACTTGACAACGTGACGTTCAGCGTGGATGACGGAGAGTTTGTGGCAATAATGGGACCTTCGGGATGCGGCAAGTCTACGCTGCTGAACATCCTCGGACTGCTGGACAACCCCACTTCGGGACAATACTGGCTGGACGGACACGAGGTGTCGCAACTGAAGGAGAAAGACCGCACGGCCATACGCAAGGGACAGATAGGCTTTGTGTTCCAAAGTTTCAACCTCATTGACGAGCTGAACGTGGAGGAAAACATCGAGCTGCCTCTCACTTATCTGAAGGTTGGAAAGGCAGAAAGAAAACAGAAGGTGCAGGAGGTGATGAAGCGTATGAACATAACTCACCGCGCAAAGCACTTCCCCCATCAGCTCTCAGGCGGTCAGCAACAGAGAGTGGCCATAGCCCGCGCCGTGGTGTTCGGTCCCAAGCTGATATTGGCGGATGAGCCTACGGGTAACCTTGATTCGAAGAATGGAGCCGAGGTGATGCGCCTGCTGACAGAGTTGAACCAGGACGGTACGGCGATAGTGATGGTTACGCATAACGAGCACGATGCGCAGATAGCTCACAGGACGATACACCTGTTTGATGGAAAGATCGTAGGATAGGGAGCCCATTCTCTAATGATGATAGGGAAGGAACTACTGAGATAGGTCTTGACCAGGAGTGAGCGGGCAAGAAGATATATGTACATCCGACTTTTATGAAGCTGATGCTCCAGCTGGCAGTCTCCTTCAAGATTTGTAGTTTGTTTCCGGAGATGAGGCTGTTGCAAGGTAGCCAGGCGCAAGGGCCCTTACACCTAGGTGACTTTGCCTTTGCACCTGGGTGTTTGGGTTCCTGCACCTGCTTGTCTTATGCTCTAAGGGTTCGTGTGGCATTGAGCACGCAGATCACCATCACGCCTACATCACCGAATACGGCGAGGGACATACCGGCCAGTCCGGTGGCGGCAAGGATGAGGATGGCTATCTTTACGATGATGGCAAACACCACGTTCTCCTGTGCGTTTCTCACCGTGCGGCGTGCCAATTGTATGGCCTTTGCGATCTTTGAGGGCTTGTCGTCCATGATCACCACGTCGGCAGCCTCGATGGCAGCATCGCTGCCGAGAGCTCCCATGGCGATACCTACATCGGCACGGGCCAGTACGGGAGCGTCGTTGATGCCGTCGCCGACGAAGGCCAGCGTACTGCCGGCCGGCTTTGCCTGCAGCAGTGCCTCCACACGACTCACCTTGTCAGCGGGTAACAGTTCGGCATGATATTCGTCGATGCCCACCTCGGCAGCTACCTGGGCAGCCACGCTCTGGCGGTCGCCTGTCAGCATCACCGTCCGGTCGACACCTTGCTTACGGAGCAGGGTGATGGCCTCCTTGCTGTCGGCTTTCAGACTGTCGGCGATCACGATGTGTCCGGCATACTCGCCGTCGATGCTCACGTGGACTACGGCAGCTCCTGTGTGGCTGCGTTTGCAGTCGGGACATTCGGGGATGGGCGAGGCGGCAGCTTGACGGTCTGCCGGTGTGGTGATAGTCTCCTGCATCAGCCTTTCGTTGCCCACACATACCGTCCGTCCGCCTGTCAGGGCCCGTATGCCCCGTCCGGCCAGTTCTTCTGTCTGGCTCACCTGCCAGTCGTCCTGCTTGCTGTCGTTCGTATCAGTCTCCTTGCTCATTCGTTCCTTCCAGGCTGCGCAGAGCGCCTGTGCCACGGGATGGGTGGAGAAACGCTCCACGCCGGCAGCCAGTCGCAAGAGCTCACGCTCGTCTATGAGGGTGGGGTGGATGGCCTGTACGGCAAAGCTGCCTTGGGTGAGCGTGCCGGTCTTGTCGAAGACGACGCAACGCAGTTTCGCCAGCGCATCCATATAGTTACCGCCTTTGATGAGGATGCCGCGACGGGAGGCTCCGCCGATGCCACCGAAGAAGCTCAGAGGTACGGAGATGACGAGGGCGCAGGGGCAGCTCACCACCAGGAAGGTGAGGGCACGATAGAGCCACACCGTGAAGGCACTGCCATAGTGTACGCTGAAGAAGGGCGGGATGAATGCCAGCACAAGGGCGGTGATGACGACTACGGGGGTATAGACGTGGGCAAAGCGCGTGATGAAGGCTTCGCTGCGGCTCTTGTTCTCTCCCGCCCGCTCTACCATGTCAATGATCTTAGAGGCTGTGGACTCGCCAAAGCTCTTTTGCACGCGTACTGTCAGCACGCCGCTGAGATTGACACAGCCGGAGATCACGTTGTCGCCGGGCTTCACGGCGCGCGGCAGGCTCTCGCCTGTCAGTGCCATGGTGTCGAGGCTCGATGAGCCATCGAGGATCTCGCCGTCCATCGGCACTTTCTCTCCGGGACGTATGAGGATCTTCTCGCCAACGCTTACCTCCGCAGGGGTGACGGTCTCCTCCGTGCCGTCCTCGTGCAGACGGTGTGCCGTGTCGGGGCGGATGTCCATCAGCTCACTGATCGACTTGCGCGACCGGTCTTCGGCATAGTCCTCGAAGAGCTCGCCCACCTGGAAGAAGAGCATCACGAAGACGGCCTCGGGGAACTGTGGCTCGGCTCCTGGCAGGAAACCGATGCAGAGGGCTCCGATAGTGGCTACAGCCATGAGCAGATCCTCATCGAAAGGCTCTCCATGGCGGATGCCCTCCCATGCCTCGGCTAGAACGTCGTAGCCGGCAGTGAGATAGGGAATCAGATATACAATGAGCAGCCCCCATACAGGCAGGGCGCATGTGCGCTCTACGATGTAGGCAATCGCCAGCAACACGGCGGCAATGACAATGCGTATGATCTTAGTCTTTTCCATATACTTTTAATATTATGGTTATCTTTTTTTGTTTGCTGGTGCAAAGGTAGGAAGAAGTGGCTGCAACCTGGTTGCAAAGGTGTTTTCGGATCCGTTGTCCACAGAAGAGCGTCGGACGATAATA
>HF988556.1:5037-13419 GCA_000431975.1 Prevotella sp. CAG:924
ACAAAAGAGCGTCGGACAATAATAAGGTAAATGGCTGATGTTTACCCCAATTGTTCATTGTTCCGTATTATCTTAATAGGTCCGTCCGGTGTCTTCCGTTCTCCCACGGTGGTCCCGTCCGTCACCTTGTCTCAGCGCAACGTGTTACGACAGGTCAATGAGGACGAGGGAGACCGATGGCCGGCCGGAGGGTAGGGGAAGGTCGGCAGAATTGTGTGGCACGTGCTAAAATGTTAGTGTGAATTCTTTGCCATACGCAAAATATGTTGTAACTTTGCAGCCGATTTTATAATTACTACGTTTAATAACTGTGGAAGAATTTGGCTGCTTGCAACCACACTAAAAAATGCTAAAATCGCAAAATCCCCCAGGTTTTACGGTCCATTGGCATTTTCCACGCAAATTTTACGATTGGAAAATGAGTTATTTATTCACTTCTGAATCAGTTTCTGAAGGTCATCCCGATAAGGTGGCCGACCAGATCAGTGACGCCATCCTTGACCAGTTTCTGGCCTATGATGAGGATGCGCACACGGCAGTAGAGACATTTGTCACTACCGGTCAGGTGGTGATCATGGGCGAGGTGCGCTCCAAGGCTTACATCGATTTGCAGACGATGGCCCGCCGCGCCATCACCCATATCGGCTATACGAAGGCCGAGTATCAGTTTGACGCAGAGAGCTGTGGTATCCTCACGGCCATCCATGAGCAGAGTGCCGACATCAACCGGGGCGTCAAGCGTGAGAAGCCCGAAGATCAGGGTGCCGGCGATCAGGGAATGATGTTCGGCTATGCCACCAACGAGACGGAGAACTATATGCCCGTGTCGCTCGATCTGGCCCATCTCATCATGCGCACGCTGGCCGATATCCGTAAGGAGGGCAAGGTGATGACCTATCTCCGTCCCGACGCGAAGAGCCAGGTGACGGTGCAGTATGGCGACGACAATCATCCCGAGCGCATCGATACCATCGTGGTGTCTACCCAGCACGATCCTTTTATCAAGAAGGCCGACGGCGAGGACGATGATGAGGCCATGCAGCGGAAGATCCATGAGGATGTGGTCAATATCCTCATCCCCCGTGTCAAGGCCCAGCTCGGTCCTAAGGTGCTGCGCCTGTTCAATGATGACATCAAGTATTTTGTGAACCCCACGGGCAAGTTTGTCATCGGTGGTCCTCATGGCGATACCGGTCTGACGGGCCGTAAGATCATTGTCGACACCTATGGCGGCAAGGGAGCACACGGCGGTGGTGCCTTCTCGGGTAAGGACCCCTCGAAGGTGGACCGTTCGGCCGCTTATGCAGCCCGTCACATTGCCAAGAATATGGTGGCTGCCGGTGTGGCCGACGAGATCCTGGTGCAGCTGGCTTATGCCATCGGTAAGGCCGAGCCGGTGAGCGTCTATGTGAACACCTATGGCACGAAGCATGTCGATCTGTCCGACGGTGAGATAGCCGACCGCCTGAAGTCGCTCTTCGACTTGCGGCCCTATGCCATCGAGCGCGATCTGAAGCTGCGCCAGCCCATCTACTTCGAGACGGCTTCTTACGGTCACATGGGCCGTCAGCCACAGACTGTGACGAAGACCTTTACCTCCCTCTATCATGAGACGAAGGAGATGACGGTGGAGCTCTTCACATGGGAGAAGCTCGACTGCGTGGATAAGATCCGCGAAGCATTCAAACTATGATACAACAAGACTCTATATCAGCAAGCAATGAGGGAGCGGCCGTACAGACCGCTCCCCATTGGCATCATACCGGCCGGCAACCCTCCGTGTCGGAGGTGCTCAGCTGGCTGCCTTACGATGCTACGCCACAGCAGCAGGACTCTGCCGTGAGGGCCAACATCAAGGTGCCGGAATACGACTGGGCGGCCCGTCCCAATCCCATGCGCACACCGGGTGGCCTGAAGCCGGATGAGAACCGGTTCTCGCTCAATACGCCGATGTACCATGTACGGTCGATGGTGCAGCCCGATTCGATCTATCGGCCAGAGTATGCCACCTATCGTCTGGGCGTGGCCGGTGATCCTGTGCCGTACACCATCGCCTCCGACAATGTCGTGACGGGCTTGCTGCTTGGCTGCTTTATCTTTGCCACCCTGGCCATAGCCAAGTCGGGTGCTACGTTGTGGCGCCAGCTGAAGCGTGTCTTCGCACCGGCACATCTCTCCGGAGTCATCACCGAGACGGGCGGTGAGTTGCGTTTCCAGCTCTTCCTGCTGCTGCAGACCTGTCTGCTGGGTGGACTCACCACGTTCTTTTTCATGCAGACGGTAGCCCATGTGGCGTTCGCCATTGAGAATTACAAGGTGATGGCCATCTTCACCGGCATATTCCTGCTCTATTACGCACTGAAATTCGCAGGGCAGGGAGTAGTGCAATGGGTGTTCTTCAATGAGAAGAAAATTATACAATATGCGCAGTTCAATCTCTTCACCGTGTCGGTCTTGGGACTACTTTTGTTCCCTGCATCGATGCTGATGGTGTATTTCGATCTGTCGATAGAAATCGTTGGTATTTATGCCCTTCTCCTCATCATTGTGATGAAAATCATCGCTTTTTATAAGTCCTATATCATCTTTTTTAGTCGAGAGGGCGGTTTTCTGCAAAATATATTGTACTTTTGTGCGCTTGAACTGATGCCATTGGGTGCCTTGGTGGGCTCGTTGGCATTGACTGTGAGTTATTTGAAAGTAAATATTTAAAACAATAATGATTAAGAAGATCCTGATTTCGCAGCCGAAGCCGAGCAGCGAGAAGTCACCTTACTACGACATTGAGAAGCAGTATGGCGTACAGCTTGTCTTCCGCCCCTTTATCCGTGTGGAAGGCCTCACTCCGAAGGAGTTCCGTCAGCAGAAAGTGAGCATCCTCAGCCACACTGCTGTTGTATTCACCTCACGCCACGCCATCGACAACTTCTTCAAGCTGGCCCAGGAGTTGCGTCTGACGATACCCGAGGATATGAAGTATTTCTGCGTGACGGAGACGATCTCCCTCTATATCCAGAAATATGTGCAGTACCGCAAGCGTAAGGTGTTCTTCGGTACGACGGGTAAGATTGACGACCTCATCCCTCAGATGGTAAAGCACAAGCAGGAGAAATACCTCGTGCCGATGAGCGCCGCACACAACGAGGATGTGAAGAAGCTCCTCGATGCCAAGCATCTCCAGCACACCGAGGTGGTGATGTACCGCACGGTGTCGGCCGACTTCTCTGAGGAGGAAATCAAGAACTTCGACTATGACATGCTGATCTTCTCTACGCCGGTAGGTGTGAAATATCTGACGAACGCCTTCCCTAACTTCCAGCAGAACGGCCTGCGCATCGGATGCTTCGGCCCTGCTACGGCCAAGGCTGTGGAGGATGCCCACCTGCGCCTCGACCTGATGGCTCCTACGAAGGAGTGCCCGTCGATGGTCAGCGCACTGAAGATGTATCTCGAGAAAGAAAACAAGGAGTAATCCAACATATAACAATACAGGCATGACGGATATACACACACAAGGCTTGAGCAAGGAGGAGCGGATGCACAGCCGTGCGCTCATAGAGACGCTCTTCAACGGAGGCGTCTCACGCGCCGTCACCGTCTATCCCCTTCGTGCCGTGTATATGCCGATAGAGGCAGGCTCGCAGATGCTCATCAGTGTGCCCAAGCGCCTGTTCAAGCGTGCGGTGAAACGCAACAGAGTGAAGCGCCTTGTCCGTGAGGCCTACCGCCGTAACAAGCAACTGCTGGGCGACAGGCAGGTGGCGGTGGCCTTCATCTGGATCAGCGACAAGCTGGCCAGTGCCCACATGGTGGAGGAACGTGTCAGGAAGATCCTCCAGCGGGTGGGCGAAGGTACGCTAAAGGCTGCACAGGTACCGGCCGGACAGCCTGCGGACGAGAAGGAGGAGATATGAAGACGATGCGTCGTCTTCTCCACGTGCTCTCACGCGTCCTCGTGTGGCTGCTGCTGCGTCCCATCCTGTTCTACCAGCGGTTCATCACTCCCTATACCCCACCATCGTGCCGCTTCACGCCGACGTGCTCGGAGTATGCCCGTCAGGCTCTGATCAAGCACGGACCTGTGAAAGGACTGCTGCTGGCCATCTGGCGCATCCTGCGCTGCAACCCCTGGGGCGGATCGGGCTACGACCCTGTGCCCTGACGATGGTGCCGGTGACACGTCTTTCCCCTCTTCGATAAGAGGGCTGTACAATCAGCAACAAACAGAATAAACAATATGAAGAACTTTGTAGAAGAGCTCAAGTGGCGCGGCATGTTGGCTCAGATCATGCCCGGCACGGAAGAGTATTTGATGAAGAATATGACGTCGGCTTATCTGGGTACCGATCCTACGGCCGACTCGCTCCATATCGGTCACCTCTGCGGCATCATGATGCTGCGTCATTTCCAGCGCTGTGGCCACAAGCCGTTCCTGCTTGTCGGTGGTGCTACGGGTATGATCGGCGATCCCTCGGGTAAGAGCCAGGAGCGCAACCTGCTCGATGCCGACACGCTCTACCACAACCAGGAGGCCATCAAGAAGCAAGTGTCGAAGTTCCTGGACTTCGACGGCAACGAGCCCAATAAGGCCGAGATGGTGAACAACTACGACTGGATGAAGGACTTCACCTTCCTCGATTTCGCCCGTGAGGTGGGTAAGCACATCACCGTGAACTATATGATGGCCAAGGAGAGCGTGCAGAAGCGTCTGAATGGTGAGGCACGCGACGGTCTGTCATTCACCGAGTTCACCTATCAGCTGCTGCAGGGCTACGACTTCCTTTACCTCTATCAGCATCAGGGCGTACGCCTGCAGATGGGTGGTAACGACCAGTGGGGCAATATGACTACGGGTACGGAGCTGATCCGCCGCACGCTGGGTCAGGAGGCTGAGGCATTCTGTCTCACCTGTCCCCTCATCACCAAGGCCGATGGCAAGAAGTTCGGAAAGACCGAGAGCGGCAACGTATGGCTCGACCGCAACCGCACCACTCCTTACGCCTTCTATCAGTTCTGGCTCAACGTGAGCGACGAGGACGCAGAGAAGTATATCCGCATCTTCACCAGCCTCGACAGAGAGACGATCGAGGGACTCATCGAGGAGCATCGCCAGGATCCCGGCCGTCGCGTGCTGCAGCGCCGTCTGGCAGAGGAGGTGACCACGATGGTACACTCCAAGGAGGATCTCGACATGGCCATCGCTGCCAGCAACATCCTCTTCGGAAAGGCTACGCGCGACGAGCTGGCACAGCTCGACGAGGCTACGCTCAACGATGTGTTCAAGGACGTGCCCCATTACGACCTGCCGAAGGAGCAGCTCGGCGGTAAGGCCATCGACCTGTTCTGTCAGGACGGATGGCAGATCTTCCCCTCAAAGGGAGAGATGCGCAAGATGGTGAAGGGCAACGGCGTCAGCCTGAACAAGGAGAAGCTCGCCGCCTTCGACCAGCCGATCACGGCCGAGGATCTCATCGACGGCAAGTACCTGCTCGTGCAGCGTGGTAAGAAGAACTATTATCTCATCACCGTGAAATAAGGCACGGCATCTTACGGGATGTGTCCCCTACGGGGAGAAACGATAGACGATCCCCGGGATAAAGTCGGAGGAGGCTTTGTCCCGGGGATTATTTTGTTTAAGACCTGGCTGTAGAGCCGTTGCCGTCTGTCCGCTGGCAGTAAGGGCGGAGGCAAAAAGAAAAAACAACCTGAAAATTTGCAGGATCCAGATAATCACATTAGATTTGTGAAAGATCTGTACGCTATACGAATACCCGGTACTTGCCGGACCTATTAATGGGAAATCACAACCAACTTATTTATATTTATGATTAAACTTAGAAACTTACTGTTCGGTGCCCTTCTTGTGTTTGTACAGGCAGGGGTGCGGGCAGCCACTGATCCGGTGGACTATGTCAGTACGCTCGTCGGTACTCATTCCAGCTATAAGCTGTCGACAGGCAACACCTATCCTGCCATCGCCCTGCCCTGGGGCATGAATTTCTGGACGCCACAGACGGGAAAGATGGGTGACGGATGGGCGTACACCTATGATGCCGACCGGATACGCGGATTCAAGGAGACACACCAGCCCTCACCGTGGATCAACGACTATGGGCAGGTGGCCCTGATGCCCGTGACGGGAGCACCGGTCTTCGATGAGGACAAGCGGGCCAGCTGGTTCTCCCATAAGGCGGAGACGGCCACACCTTATTATTATAAGGTATATCTTGCCGATCACGATGTGACGACGGAGATCACGCCGACTGAGCGGGCAGCCTATTTCCGCTTCACCTTCCCGGACAGCGAGCACAGCTATGTGGTGGTCGACGGCTTCGACCAAGGCTCCTATATGAAGGTGATACCGTCGGAGAACAAGATCGTGGGATACACGACGAAGAACAGCGGCGGAGTGCCCGAGAATTTCAAGAACTATTTTGTCATGGAGTTCTCTAAGCCTTTCACCTATACCGCCACCGTGAGCGACAGTACGATTGACACCTCGAAGCTGGAGGTGAAGACCGATCATGCCGGTGCCATCGTTGGCTTTGCCACCCGGCGCGGCGAGCAGGTGCTCGTGCGCGTGGCTTCCTCATTCATCTCGCCAGAGCAGGCTGAGGTCAATCTGAAGGAACTGGGGCAGCGCTCTTTCGAAGAGGTGAAGCAAGCCGGACGGCAGCGGTGGAACGAGGTCCTCGGACGTATCGAGGTGAAGGATGACAATCTTGACAACCTGCGCACGTTCTACTCCTGCCTCTACCGCTCGGTGCTCTTCCCCCGCAGTTTCTACGAGATAGGCGCGGACGGCAAGCCGGTGCACTACAGTCCTTACAACGGACAGGTGCTTCCCGGATATATGTTCACCGACACGGGTTTCTGGGACACGTTCCGGTGTCTCTTCCCGCTTCTCAACCTCCTGTATCCGTCGGTCAACGAGAAGATACAGGCCGGCTTGGTGTGTGCCTACAATGAGAGCGGCTTCCTGCCCGAATGGGCATCGCCCGGACACCGAGGCTGCATGGTGGGCAACAACTCGGCTTCTGTCGTGGCCGATGCCTACCTTAAAGGTCTGCGTGGCTACGACATCGAGACCTTGTGGAAAGCCGTCGTGCACGGAGCCAACAGCGTGCATCCCACGGTAAGCTCTACGGGACGTCTCGGCTATGAGTATTACAACAAGCTGGGCTATGTGCCTTATGATGTGAAGATCAACGAGAGTGCCGCCCGTACGTTGGAATATGCCTACGATGACTGGTGCATCTATCAGCTCGGACTGAAGCTGGGCAAGTCGAAGAAGGAACTGAAGCCTTTTGCCCGCCGTGCCCTCAACTATCGCAACCTGTTCGACAAGACATACAAGCTGATGCGTGGACGTAATCAGGACGGCTCGTTCCAGAGTCCGTTCAATCCGCTGAAGTGGGGTGACGCCTTTACGGAGGGTAACAGCTGGCATTACACCTGGTCGGTGTTCCACGATCCGCAGGGACTGATCGACCTGATGGGTGGGCGTGAGATGTTCTGCCATATGCTCGACTCCGTCTTCTCCGTTCCTCCTGTCTTTGACGAGAGCTATTATGGTCAGGTGATCCATGAGATCCGCGAGATGCAGATCATGAACATGGGCAACTATGCCCACGGCAACCAGCCCATCCAGCACATGATCTACCTCTACGACTATGCCGGCGAGCCCTGGAAGGCCCAGTATTGGCTCCGTCAGGTGATGGATCGTATGTACAACGCACAGCCTGACGGCTATTGCGGTGATGAGGACAACGGTCAGACCTCCGCCTGGTATGTTTTCTCCGCCCTCGGCTTCTATCCCGTCTGTCCGGGTACGGACCAGTATGTGCTCGGTGCCCCGCTGTTCAAGCAGGCAGTCCTGCATCTGGAGAACGGCAAGACGGTGACGATTGATGCTCCTGCCAACAGTAAGGACAACTTCTATGTAGGCCGGCTTACGGTCGACGGCAAGGACTATGAGAAGAACTATCTGACACACAGCCAGCTGTTGGATGGTGCGCGGATCAACTTTGAGATGGTAGCCCAGCCAAATAAGCAGCGTGCCACTGCTCCCGAGGATGCGCCTTACTCGTATTCACGGGCGCAGGGATCCAAATAAGGAGCGCGTGATGATGAACCTCTAACGTTGGGGGCGGTCAACAGATGTTGGCCGCCCCCTATGTGTTGGACGACCGTATGGCATACGGAGCTAATCGATGGTTCCGGCTTGTGGCGTTGTCGGGGTGGGTAGGAAAGGGCCTGGCGGCAATTATCTGGTTCGGAAGGTTATGGCTCTCCGGTGGGAGAGGGTGGGGCAGAAGGTTGGGTGACGGCTCCGATTGCAGGGGCTTACCCGATAAATATAGGGGATTGTTTAGCT
Source organism: Prevotella sp. CAG:924 (assembly GCA_000431975.1). GTDB lineage: Bacteria > Bacteroidota > Bacteroidia > Bacteroidales > Bacteroidaceae > Prevotella. The sequence goes on from HF988556.1 coordinate 13,415, forward strand.
TGGGC
>HF988557.1 GCA_000431975.1 Prevotella sp. CAG:924
TGCTCATTGCCCATCGAGCCATATGCTCGTTGCCTATCGAGCCATATGCTACTTTTTTGGGCATCTTCTATCATGGTTGGCTTGTTAATGTGAGTCATGGAAGATCGTCGCACGGTGGGGGACATACGGTGCGACGATCTTCCAGGTTGAGGACTCTCATGGACGAAAGTCCTATTTTGTAACGTGAACATACCTTTCGGGACTTCTTGGCCTGCCTTCTCCTCATCGTGCCGTGTGCCTTGCGTGATACAAGGAGGAAGGGCAGGGCTTGTAGCGGAGCTTGCTCAGCTGCCGCGATAGGTGGAATAGCCGAAGGGCGAGAGCGTGATGGGCACGTGATAGTGGTTGTCGTCCTTGATGGTGAACACCACGTCGATGAACGGATAGAACGATTCCTGCTTCAGTGCCTCGAAGTAGGGTGCCGTGAGGAAAGTCAGTTTGTAGGTGCCCTTGTTGGTCTTGCCGTCCTTCTGCTCGAGGAAGTCCTTCACCCGGCCGTTGGAATCGGTGGTGCGCCGGTCGATGACCTCCCACGATTTGTCGGTGTTCATCTTCGACAGCACGATCGTGACGCCCGCCGCGGGACGTCCGCTGTTGATGTCGAGGATGTGACTGGAAAGCTGATACGATTTTTCCTGCGCCATCGACACGACCGTGAACAGTAGCGACAGCATGGTGGTGAGAATGAGATGGTGTTTCATAGCCGTTGGGATTATGAGTTGGGTAAATGTTCGCAAATATACTGATTTATTTGTAGTCCGTGATGTGTCAGGCTCTTGAATTAAGAAAGACAGGTTTGCTATGGGGCTTTAGAACCTGAAACCATAGAACAGGCGTGCCCGCCATTTGACATTCTCGATGAGCAGTTGGTCGCGGTCGCCAATGTAGAACATGTTGATGACAGACGACAGACCGATAAATCTGTTGCCGAAATGGCGTACCACGGCCATGCGTCCCACATTGGTGAGGCTGGGAAATCGGAAGGGGGCCTGCAGGCTGGTGTCGCCGGCCTTGAACTTGCCGTGGGTGATGATCATGAGCTGTGGCACGGCAGAGAGGTGGATGAGCCACTGGCTGCCAATGACGAAGTTGTAGCCGTAGCCTCCTCCCAGGGCGGCGCTGACAAACCATAAGTTGCTGCCCTCCGTTCCCGGTACCGCCCCAGCTGCAGTCGTGATCCTGGCTGCCATGAAGGACAGTCCTGCCAGCCACGAGCCGCAGCTGAGCCGTTGGACCTGCGACTGGGTGAACGCCGCGGGGATGGAGAACCGGCGATGGTTGAAAGCATAGTATCCGGTGGCTGTCAACATCTTCATGCTCACTGCCCCGGCCGCGATGTCGTAGTCGGTGCCATTTACCAGTGCCGTGCCCTTATAGGTCTTCGTGGCCACCATCACCACGTCACCTCCCACACGGTTGCCGTAGGCGTTGAGGTTCAGCTCCAGGTCCTTGTTGCGGCCGGAGAGCTTGGCCGGATTGAGTGCGAAGCCCACCGACAGTCCACGATAGCTGACGCTGGCACCTATCGTTATCTTCATGTCGGCTCTCAGCCTTGAGCACAGGTTGATGTCGTCAATCGTGCCGTGTGTGTTGAGCGCGTTGCCGGATATGTTGGCACGCAGCTTCACGGTCCAGCGCTGAGGAGGCTTTGCCATATATGCGGTATCATATTTGAGCTTCCGCATCCTGTCGCGTGTGTCAAGCACGGCATTGATCTCTTTCATCACTTTTCGGGTCCATGGGGTAGGGACGGAGTCGGCCGGCGTGTCGGACTGGGCAGAGGCATTGGCAGCTGTCAGTAGGGCCAGCAGGGGCATGACCGTACGCACGGCGCTTGCCAACGCCGATACGTATTTCCTGAGCTTAATGCCGTGTCCTGATGCCATGTCCTTGAAAGTTTCGTATATGATGAGTGGTCTTGTACGGTGGTCTTAGGTCGGATCGTGCCCATCCGATTATCGTGAGGGACAGGCGTGACGGCAAGAGGGAGAGTCCTGCTTCCCGGCTTTGACGTCGCTTGCACCTTACGAAAGGAATACGGGCAATGCCCGCTTCGTCGACCGATAACAAAGTTACGGAATTATTTCTGAATGTCGGCTGACCGGTGGCACGGATTTTCCTGCCGTGCGGACTTTTTTATCCTCAAGCAGGAGATGTGGCGCGTGACAGCCCGAAAAAATAGGGTTATCTCTTGGCAGGGCCAGGCCCAATCCCGATGCCATGGCGGCGGCCCTGTCATTTCTGTCGCCACGCCGTGGCATGAGGCACTTGTGAGGATTGGTTTGTGTCCTGCGCTCTCCACATTCCATCTTCCGTTCATTGGAAAAACGAAAAGTTTTTCTTACCTTTGCAAGGTCATATATAACTCTATAATTCTCGTTAAGTTATGAAAGGCATTGTATTAGCAGGAGGCTCGGGCACACGCCTCTATCCCATTACACGAGGTGTCAGCAAGCAGTTGATACCGATTTTTGACAAGCCTATGATTTATTATCCCATTTCGGTGCTGATGCTTGCCGGAATCCGGGATATCCTCATCATATCCACCCCTCAGGACCTTCCCGGCTTCCGTCGGTTGCTCGGCGACGGTCATGAGATCGGCGTGCGGTTC
>HF988558.1 GCA_000431975.1 Prevotella sp. CAG:924
AGCCCACAACTCCCCTAAGTTTATCGGGGGAGCCGTCAAGAACAGCCAGCCATAAAACACGGGAGGGACATCAACTCCCCTTTCTAAAGGGCAATCAACAAGAATAGCAAAAAGATATCTTGCTTGCCCTACAGTCAGAAAGCCCTCTAAACAATCATCCTAAAAATAGAGATGTCCCATAAAAAAAGTACCTCCCGATTCACATCGGGAGGTAACAACAACACAAACACAAATTTGAGTAGCCTTTAAGGCATAACTCTAATCATATCTTTATTACATCACACCATCGCTACGCAGCTTCTGCTGCCACTTCCATGCGGAAGCAAGGACATCATCGAGTGGTGTCTCAGCCTTCCAACCCAGTTCGCGGTTGGCCTTGGAGCAATCACCCCAAATCTTCTCGATGTCACCCTCACGACGGGGACCAAATTTCCAATTAAGTTTCACGCCTGTTGCCTTCTCAAACGTCTCGACAATCTCAAGCGTAGAGTTGCCATGGCCTGTGCCAATATTGAAATAGTCGATCTGTTTGGCATTCTCCTCCAGCACCTTGGCCATAGCGGCTACGTGAGCCTTAGCCAAATCAACTACATAGATATAGTCGCGGATACAAGTACCGTCAGGAGTGTCATAGTCGTTACCGAAGATCGTCAGTTCCTTACGGATACCCATAGCGGTCTGTGTCACATAAGGGATAAGGTTGGCCGGCACGCCATTGGGCAGTTCGCCAATCTCTGCTGACGGATGAGCTCCGATAGGATTGAAATATCTCAAAATGATGCTCTTAATAGGTGCACCACTGTGAATATAGTCATAGATAATCTGCTCATTGATCTCCTTCGTATTACCATAGGGAGAGGTTGCCTTCTGATGGGGAGCATCCTCTGTAACGGGCAGATTCTCGGGCTTAGGCTGGCCGTAAACGGTACAGCTGCTTGAGAAAATGATGCCCTTCACATCATACTTAGGCATGAGTTCCAACAGATTGACAAGCGAAACAATGTTGTTGCGATAGTACAGCAACGGCTTCTGTACACTCTCACCCACAGCCTTGCTAGCCGCAAAGTGAATGATACCTTCAATCTGGGGATACTTTTTGAAAACGGCCTCTGCAGCATCCTTATCACGAAGATCAACCTGCTCAAAAGCAGGACGTATGCCTGTGATCTTCTCAATGCCATCAAGCACTTTGATGTTGGAATTACTCAGATTGTCGACGATAACAACGTCATAGCCTGCCTGTTGCAGTTCGACCGTCGTATGTGAACCGATAAAGCCCGTTCCACCTGTCACTAAAATAGTCTGTTTCATACTTTGTTTCGATGGTTAAATCGTGATTTGCTTACAAAGTTACACATTTTATCATTACTTCCTTCTTTAATTTATAATATTTTTTTTAAAATGTCGTAACAATATCTAACAGAAGTGAATATTAAAATATAACTTATTATATATCAGATATTTACTATTTATAATAGGGCACCTTACAAATGGAAAAGGTGCCCACACCATAAACAGAAAGCTAATCCTGCCGATAGTCGGCATTCTTTCATATCTACATACAAGCCACTGTCAGTCCTGCCATGACGATCGACACCATCGACATAAGCTTAATGAGGATGTTCAGACTCGGACCCGAAGTATCCTTAAAAGGATCACCGACCGTATCACCGACCACTGTAGCCTTATGGCACTCCGACCCCTTACCTCCAAAATGTCCTTCCTCTACCAGTTTCTTGGCATTATCCCAGGCTCCGCCTGCATTGGCCATGAAAACAGCAAGGGTGAAGCCTGCAGCAAGACCTCCGACAAGCAATCCCATCACACCTGCCACACCGAGAACCATTCCTACAATGATAGGAATGACGATGGCTAACAGTGACGGCAGAATCATCTCACGCTGGGCTGACCGTGTAGAGATAGCCACACAACGACCGTAATCAGGCGTAGCCTTCCCTTGCAATATTCCTTTAATAGTGCGGAACTGACGCCGCACCTCTTCAACCATCGTCTGAGCCGCACGCGCTACAGCGCCCATCGTCAATCCGCAAAACAGAAAGGCTGCCATCGCACCAATGAACACACCTATCAATACTTTAGGATTCATCAGATTGACCTGGAAGAACTCCATAAACGTAGTTATATCAGCCGAAGACGGATTGAATGTGTTGCCAACCTCATCAATAAACTCCTGCCCCCGATCGGCCGCGCGTACCATAGAGATCTTCACTTCCTCTACGTAGGAGGCCAACAATGCCAGTCCGGTCAAGGCTGCCGAACCAATGGCAAAACCCTTGCCGGTAGCAGCAGTAGTATTGCCAAGAGCATCAAGAGCGTCGGTGCGTGCACGCACCTCCTCGCCCAATTCACTCATCTCCGCATTGCCTCCGGCATTGTCGGCAATAGGCCCATAAGCGTCTGTCGCCAATGTGATACCCAGCGTGGAAAGCATTCCAACGGCAGCAATACCAATGCCATAAAGACCACGCTGCACACTCGATGCGCTCATGCTCAGATCGAAATGATTGGCACAGAGATAACTCAGCAAGATGGCCACAGAAATAGTCACCACGGGAACACAAGTAGAAATCATACCCGTACCAATACCCTTAATGATCACCGTAGCCGCACCTGTCTTGGACGACTCTGCTATCTGTCGCGTAGGCCGGTAAGCCTGAGATGTATAATACTCGGCAGCCTGACCGATGATCACACCTGCGGCCAGTCCGCTCAAAACAGAAAAGGAAATACCCAGCCAGTTGTCAAGTCTTAAGAAATAAAGAATAACAAACGTAAATACAGCTATGAACACAGCAGCCACATTCGTACCGCGTCCAAGAGCGTGAAGCAAATCGTTCATGGACGCACCGTTCTTACAACGCACCAGATAAATGCCGAGCAGTGAGAGAAAAATACCGACAGCGGCAATGAGCATCGGAGCGATGACCGCCTTCAACTGCATATCATGCGACATCGTAAAAGCCATGGCACCGAGCGCTGCCGTACTCAATATCGATCCACAATAGCTCTCGTAGAGGTCAGCACCCATACCGGCCACATCGCCCACATTGTCGCCCACATTATCGGCGATAGTAGCAGGATTACGCGGATCGTCTTCGGGAATGTTGGCCTCAACCTTGCCCACAAGATCAGCTCCCACATCGGCTGCCTTCGTATAGATGCCGCCACCCACACGGGCAAAAAGAGCCTGGGTGGAAGCACCCATTCCAAATGTAAGCATTGTCGTGGTGACGGTTACCAGAGCAGCATCTTCACCTTGATAAAACAGATTAAGAACGATAAACCACAAAGCGATATCGAGCAGTCCCAGACCAACAACGACAAGCCCCATGACAGCCCCCGACCTGAAAGCAACCTTCAAGCCACTGTCAAGACTATGGTGAGCGGCATTAGCCGTACGTGCCGAAGCATACGTAGCCGTCTTCATGCCAAAAAATCCACTCAGTCCTGAGAATAATCCCCCCGTAAGAAAAGCGAAAGGTACCCACGGATTCTGCACATGGAGCACATAAGCCATGAAAGCAAAAAGAAGGGCCAAAACAATAAATACGACCAGCACCACCTTATATTGCTGCCGGAGATAAGCCATGGCACCGTGACGCACATATCCGGCTATCTCTATCATACGTGGAGTTCCCTCCTCACATTTCATCATCTCACGGAAGAAATGCCAGGCCATATACAAAGCAATAAAGGCGGCTAACGGCACCAGCCAAAAGACAAGAGGAATAGTATTCATATCTGTTTATATGATGTTAGTAAGATCCGGTATAAATATAGGAACTCTTTCAGCATGTTGTACCTTTAACTGCTTTTATTTCACAACATTTAAGGTAGAAATACTACCAGTGCCACGCATTACCATCCATCTGCTTGTACCCGTCAAAACACATACCAATACAGACCACCGGATCTGTTCCTACCATCACATATTTCTGTCTGTACATTACAAAATCAACAAGTCGATTTCAAACTCGGGTTTAGATGTAATGGACGATTTTATGCCATCGCCTGGATTACTTTTCATAAAATTAAACCGTCACCATAAATTTAAAAAATCCCGTACTATTTGCCGGACAGAGCAATAAAATAAATGTCTGTAATCTAATGCAATATAGATAATAGATGTACTTTTGTTTCGTTTTAGATGTATTGTTTTTCACAGGTTAACAACGTGCTTGATGCAATGCTATTTCCAAAGACATTTTGCCAATATAAAAATAATTTGGTAAGTTTGCAGAAAACAAAAACAATATAAGATGAAAAACAAACGTGAATATGCAGCCGCCAACAAGCGTTGGCTAGATGACAAAGCCAAGGAAGAAGGCATTATAGCTCTGCCTAAAGGTATATACTATAGAATCTTGAAACAAGGAAAGAATGACACGCACCATCCCACCCCAAGAAGTATTATTACGGCTCACTACACAGGACGTACTATTGATGGAAAAGTGTTTGATTCCAGCCGTGGTGGGGTACCTCTCGCTATTCGCCTGAGTGATCTTATCGAAGGTTGGATTATCGCCATACAACAGATGACTGTCGGAGATGAATGGGAAGTTTACATCCCCGCTGAAATGGGCTATGGCAAGTTCTCACAACCCGGCATACCGGCAGGCTCCACCCTTATCTTTGACATCGAATTATTGAGTATCATGTGAGAACATGTTGCCAAACTCCCGGCCAGGTAACATCTCTGCCGAATTCGTCTTCACAAAAGACGACATAGATAATAATGGAGTCCTAAGAAACATAAATTTATGTATATGGAATGATTAACAAAATGGTATCACTCTAATATAGGAAAAATACATATTAGAACAGTCCCAATAAAACCATAGAAACAAAGTAGAAGTATATGGCAATATAGACCGTTCGTAACAAATTCTGATTCTATAAATCAAACAAAGACATTCCGTTGATAATCATCAATGATAGCTATAAGACACTATTCCAAGATAGAGATTCTAGACATCATAAACTTAACGAGAACTTATTGTCACGCCCCCCAGCCCGTCCGAGAACGGCCGTTTTGGGG
>HF988559.1:0-4190 GCA_000431975.1 Prevotella sp. CAG:924
GGGAGCATAATACTCGTTGGGCAAGTAGCATAATACTCGTTGGACAAGTAGTATATGGCTACTTGAACAGGTATCCTTGCATGCCTTCCGAACATGGCAATATTATTGTATGCGGGCACCTGTAATTCTGCTGCTTTCTATGTGGCAGGATGGCTGTCCGGACATGGAATGGAGGTAGAGGACATTTGGATGAAGATATCGGGGTATAAGGAAATTGTCGGTGCCTTTTTATTTACATACTACGGCTTGGATATAGAGCGGCCTGTTTATGGCCGTCAGATAAGACTTGGAATGTCTGATGGAGATGTCCGACTTTTTGCGGGATAGAAGGGCGGATCCGTATTTTTGCCCGAAATCTACTGAAAATCCTCGGAAAAGTATCTTTTTGAAGGATCATTGGTGACTTGCCCTTAGAACCAATGGAAATATTTTCTAGAACCAATGCTCACTTTTATGGGCAACTATAGGTCCGCAATGTTTTATCCTGTTGGATGCTTGCAAGAGACAGGACGACGGCAATAGACTTCCGGATGAGAAGTTTCCTGGATGGTGGATGTATAAGGATAGTAGCTTGATTTTTATTTACATAAGACAATTCTGAATGTTTGGAGGACGAGGCTTGCCATCCAAGAGGGACGGGAAGGTGCGATTGCGGGTATTTCCAACAACGCTGTGGCTGTACGGCAACAGGCAAGTCCGAATGAGCGTTCAGTAGTTTGAAGAATCTGGTATGATCGTCGGTCTGGCATAGGCGTAGTGGGCTGCGTCCGGACAAAGTGAAGGATGCTCGGCAAGAGGGAGAAGACATTATGCAGGTCAATAAAATGGCAAGGTGACCATCATAAGATGTCAAATACTTTGCTGACAAATTGATTCCGGTGTAATAGATTTTTGTAAGTTAGCTTGTGATATGAAGAAAATACTCTCAACCACTCCAGAGAAGTTTGATTGGAGGGATTGAAATATTGGTCGGCATGGTAAAGGTACAAAGTGTTTCTGAAACGACATCCATCGACGTTGCGAAAGATAGGTCTTGTCCGATAGAGGTTTCCGAAAAATAGGAAAAGCACGCTTTGGAAAATAAACGTGCTTTTATTAGTCATAGGGGTGGCAAATAGTTCTTATTTAGTTTGGGGCCATCGTGTTTCGTCCTTTGAGTCAATATCAGATATGGTAAAATGCGGAAAGGCTTGTCTTTCTGTAAATTAGTTCTCAATTAGGGATGTTGTCACAAAATATAAGGTTCTTCCGATTCTGATACGTTACCATCCACCTCCGGCACCGCCACCTCCGAAACTGCCGCCACCGAAGCTGCCTCCGGAGAATCCGCCTCCACGACCGCCGAATCCGCCTCCTCCGCCTAAGAAGAACGGTGGGAAAAAGTCGTCATCGTGGTGATTGTTGCGCCGCCGGCCACCATTCTTTCCCGATTGCCGGATACCATACCATATTACGGATCCAAAGCAAAGGAAGAGCAGGAGGATGATGACGACGGGGTTCGTATCGTCTTCTACGCTTTCTCTCTGGTTAAGGCCTGTTTTGCCGGTTTTGAATTTGTTGAGCAAGGCCTGACATGTAGAGACAACAGCTTCATCGACTTTATTCTCTTTCATGTTCTTGACAATGCATTGCTCGCCAATGTCGTGACATTCTATATCGGTGAGATCGCCCTCCAATCCCTTGCCGGGGGCGATGAAATAGCGTCGGTCGTTGACGGCGAGGACAATAATCAGTCCACGACGTTCTTTTTTCGTACCTACACCATAGCGATTGCCCACGTCTTGGGCCATGCGGAAACAGTCCCCGTCTTTCACATTGCCTACAACGATGAATACTGTCTGTATGCCACAATTGTGGTGAAGCTGATAGAGCAGGCTGTCGGAGCGCATTAAAGCACCTGCCGATAACCCATCGCCAGGAATTAAAGCACCTGCCGATACCTCATCGTCAGGATTGCACACATAACGGCGCGCATCTTGAAGATGAACCATCGGAATATCATCGGCCGACCACACCCGGGCATGAACCGGCAGCGATAAAATGGATAACAGGCCGACAACAGTTATCAGAAGAAAACGAAGTCGGCCTGTATAGTGCTTAATAGTAATCAACTGTACCAAATCGACGGAGTGTCCTTGTTGTCTGTGTGGACTTCTACGTTATCATAGTAAGCTACTAATTTTACATCTTTAGCGCTTAGCTCGTCATAGTTTACTAACCTTTTCATAATCGATCCTCCTCATAATTTTTAGTTTTTATATAACCAGTCATAACTCACAACAAATATATGTAAAAATATGACATGTCGCAAGTTTTACCGGTTTTCTTTTGCAAATTTAACATAGAATAGGAGATCGCTCCTATTCTATGGTCTTGCAGTATTTGACGCCCAGCAGTTTATAGAATTTCTCCAAGAGAGGCAGACGCTCAAGGAAGTTGTCATAATTCTTGTCTGCTGCCGGTGTCCATGTTACCTCGCAGAGAGCCGCCAGTCGGGGCAGTGCCTGATAGAAAGCCATCTCAGGGGCATACACATATTCAGTCCACAAGTTGGCCTGCGCACCGATGATGTGATCTTTCGCTGATTGTGGCAAACTCTCAGGAGCGGGCTCAAAAGAATATACTTTGCTTAGAGGAAGGTAGCCGCCGATATTGAGGACGGGGCTGTTTTTCAACTGGTAGTGATCAATATAGCAGTAGTCACCCGGTGTCATGATGACATCGTGTCCTTTCTTTGAAGCAATGAGACCGCCTTCCATGCCACGCCAGCTCATGATGCAGGCAGAGGTGTCGACATCGCCTTCGAGGATCTCGTCCCATCCGATCATCTTACGTCCGTGCTTAGCCAGGTATTTCTCCATTCTGGACATGAAATAGCCTTGCAGGGCATCTTCCTTGGAATGACCGTTCTTGGCCGTAAGATGCTCGTCGGCGATACGCTTCTGGCAGAGCGGACATTTTTGCCAACGTGTTTTGGGGGCCTCATCACCGCCCAGATGAATATAGGTAGAGGGGAAGATAGCCATCACCTCATCGAGTACATCCTCGACAAATTTGAAGGTACTCTCCTTGCCGGCGCAGAGAATGTCGTCGAAGACACCCCACTGCTGTCCTACCTTGTATGGGCCACCGGTGCAACCCAGCTCGGGATAGGAGGCAAGGGCTGAAAGCATATGGCCGGGCATATCGATTTCGGGGATTACAGTGATATGGAGCTTGGCCGCATAGGCAACGACGTCTTCCATCTCCTGGCGGGTGTAGCTGCCACCGTAGCGCTGGCCGTCGAAGATGCCGGCGTTCTGGCCGATCACGGTCTGGTCGCGGTATGCTCCTACTTCCGTCAGACGGGGCCATCCGGGAACGGGCATACGCCATCCCTGATCCTCGGTGAGATGCCAATGGAAGGTATTCATGTTGTGAAGTGCCAGCACATCGAGGAATTTCTTCACGGTTTCTACAGGGAAGAAGTGACGGCCGCAGTCAAGCTCCATGCCACGGTAGTGGTAGCGGGGGCCATCAGTCACATCAACGGCAGGGATGCTGACGGTGTCGGACTGTTCGATGGGAAGTGACTTGCGGAGGAACTGCACGCCATAGAAGATACCTGCAGGTGTGGAGGCCTCGATGGTCACACCGTTGGCACGTACCTTCAGCGTGTAGTCTTCTTTTCCTTTAATCTTCTTATTGAGCTTGAGCGTGATGCCTTTGCCTTTGTCGGCAAGCGTGATGCCGGTCTGTTCCTTTACATACTGGCGCAGGAAACCCGCTTCGTTATTTAGGGCAGCATCTTTCACGATGATGGCTGTGGAGCTCGTGAGTTGATAGGGATTGGCTTTTACTGTACCCATTGTGCGAGGCTGCGGGGTCACTTGATACACGGCAGTAGTACGTTTTGCCTGACACAGTGTGGCAAAGCCTGCTAATAGGGTGGTCATTAATAATAGGTGTTTCATAAATATAATTGTAAATGTGTGATTGGTTCCTTCAATAATTTTAAACGGTAGTTATTGGATTTTCAGTTACAAATATATAACTAAATAATGAAAGGAACAAGCGATTTGGAATAATTATTTTACATGTACCGAACTTTCTTATTGAATATGAAATATATATTAGAAATAGGTGTCTTGTTTTGCCATCTTAGCCGTATGAAATGGAGAATGCAGCCAATTGGTATATATCTTAACCTA
>HF988559.1:4201-43131 GCA_000431975.1 Prevotella sp. CAG:924
CAGTAGAATAATACCTACCCCCCCCGCCAGTCTCTCCGTCAAGGCGGTGGGTTCTTTTATATGTCGTAAGGGTTGATGGTTGGGGACCATCGTCTGAGATATTTTCAGACGCATTATGAGGTATTTCTACATTCGGCACACCATTGTCCGGGCGGGGTGTGCATTCTGACTAATGTTGGAATTGCGCGTGTAATATGTTGGAAATCAAGGTGTAATAAATATGTGAACTAAAGTGAAGTAAAATTTTTGGCTATATTTTCATATTTTTGTACTTTTGTGTTGGCAAAAAGATAAAGTCATCAGGAGACGATATTTGTATCGTGGATGTATGTCCTGTCATCCGACCGATTCTTACCGGCTTTTTTATGAAGTTGTCTTACGCTTACTCGACATTGTCAGGTCGAAAGACATCAAGATCAGGATAACTGTCATCGCATCAAGCAGAATCAAATCAGTCGGAAACCGGCACGGCTATGCTGCGAGATTTCGTATTGATTACGGGGCTTGGTTCCGCATACCGCAATTGTAAGTGAGAAAAATTATTTCTATGAATATGAAAAGTTTTTTTATAACTTTGTTTATTGTGTTCTTGAGCATGGAGGCATACGGTCAGCATGTGTATAAAGGCCATGTGTCGAATGCCAACAATGAGCCCGTAGAATTTGCGAACGTCTATGCAGAGACCGGCGATTCCTCCGGCGTGCACGGTACGGTGTGCGACATCAACGGCGATTTCAAGCTTCAGTCGGACAAGGAGAATCCGGTCGTGAGGATATCATCCGTCGGATATGTCTCCAAGGAAGTCACCCTCACAAGCGATACCACCAATATGATAACGTTGAGCCAGGATGTGACCCTGTTGAATGAGGTCGTCATCAAGGCGCAGCGTCCCCAGTACGAGCTGTCCTCGGAGGGAATGGTCACCAACGTGGCCGGCTCAATCCTTGAGAAGTCCTCTGACGCATACCATCTGCTGAGCCTCGTCCCCGGAATAGAGGTGAAGGGCGAGTCACTGAACGTGCTTGGAAGGGGCAAGCCCATTGTCTATATCAACGGCCGGCTTGTCCGCAACGAAAATGAGATAGCGACATTACAGCCGGATGCCATCAAGAAAGTAGAGGTGATTACCAATCCCGGCGCCAAATACAATGCGAACGTGACGAGCGTCATCAAGATAACGACCAGGAAAAACAGCGAGGGCTTTGCCCTGGACTCCAAATCCACGTTCGTGGTGAACGAGAAGGGACGTCCGAGCTTCATGCAAAACATATTGGCCGGCTATCACACCGGCAAGTGGGACTTCAACGGCCAGCTGTATGGTGCATACACCCAATGGCCGGACGATAAGTACCTTGCGGAGGTCGCACATCTGGACAACAAGATGGAGGTTCGCAACAATGGCGTCCAGAGCCGCTCCAAGACCCGTCCCTATGGCAAGCTGTCCGTCGACTACGCGCTTGACGACGAGTCGTCCCTAGGAGCCTCTGTAAGTTATGACGGGACCCTCAGGCTCAAGGGAAATGGCACCGTCTACGGATCAGTGCTCACGGACGACGTTACCGAAGAGAACCTGACAAGCGACTATACCTCGCGTGGACATTCCGGAATATGGTCGGGCAATGTCTACTATCTCGGCAAGATAGGAGTGTTCGGCGTTGACTTCAACGGTGACTTCCTTTGGAACAAGAATAATGAGGACATGTCGACGAACGACATGACCACCCTGAGCTCAGGAGAGACTGACAAGCAAAACGTAAATACCTCGCGGACGGACCTCTCGCGCATGCTGGCCGGAAAGCTTGTCCTTGACGCCCCCGTGTGGAAAGGCAGCCTGTCGTACGGACTGGAATATTCGTATGTCAGACGCAACAGCGACTATACCGTGGTGCCACAGGATGTGGTTGACGGAGAGCAGAGCCTGATCAAGGAAGGCATGGGCTCCATGTTCCTGGACTATACGAGAAAATTTGGCAAGCTGTCCTTCCAGGCCGGTCTGAGATATGAGAACGTTGATTTTAAGTACTATGACCATTCCGTGTTGCAGAAGGCCCAAAGCAAGAACTATTCCGAATGGTTCCCGTCGGCTTCCCTGTCCTGGCCCATACACAAGGTGAACTTTCAGTTGACCTACGCCTCAGACATCTACCGTCCTTCTTATTACCAGCTCCGCGACGGTGTCGTGTATGACAACAGATATACTTACGAGTCGGGCAACCCCTTCCTTGACCCTTCGATAAGCCGCAACCTGGGCCTATCGGTAAGCTGGAAATGGCTGTACTTCTCCGGCATGTTCTCACGGGTCACGGATGAGATCTGCAGCATGCGCCAGCTGTATAAGGATAAGCCTAATGCCGTACTGGCCATATACGAGAACGCGGGCGACTACAACAACATGAGACTGCAGCTGTCGGCTTCGCCCACCATAGGAATATGGCATCCGCGCGTCAGTTGCATGTTGTACAAGCAGTGGGACTATCCCGTGGAGAGCTATGGCACCCCGGCCTCATCCATCAACAAGCCCTCGGTGTCATGCAGCATCGCAAATATCTTCGACTTCAGCTGGCTGACAGCGACAGTGACCTATTCGTTCCAGTCGAAGGGTAATATGGGAAACGTGCAGATCGTACGGGCCGCCCATGATCTTGACCTGTCCTTTTACAAGGCGCTGCTTCACAAAAGCCTGATACTGCAGCTGGACGTCTATGACCTTCTGGGGACGAATGACAGCTACAGCAGACTGCACACGGGCCCGATGTTTGAGACCTACTATAATGAGTTCTCCACCAGCACGGTGACGCTGTCTGTGAGATACAAGTTCAATGCCTTGAAGAACAAGTATAAAGGCACGGGAGCCGGCCAGGCTCAGAAGAGCAGAATGTAAGTAGGGGAGTGGCCGGATAGTCCCGGCCTTACAGTCCCTTACATGCCCGCGCATGGTGTGTTGGCACTATAGGGCAGCAGACAGTGGGGAAGGTAGACTTCTGCCGTACCCGCCTTGTTCCTCATCCCATTCATTTCCTTTACGGACACCGCCTTGCCGGAGAGGCAAGGCGGTGTCTTTTTTATATGTCGTAAGGGTTGATGGTATGGGATCGTCTGCCGGCGTATTTGCGGACGCACGGAGGCGTGTTTCTCCCTCCATCAGATTGTGTACGATGCGATGACCATTCCTGCCACGATATACATTATATAATTCAAGGTAGAAAGCATACTACTTTTTCTGCTGTCTTATGTGTCGCATAATAGTCGTGGCATTATCAGATCATCTTATTTATCTTCCATTTTCAGTAAGGCATCACGACATTCTTCCATGAGCCATTTGGGAGTAGAGGTGGCTCCGCAGATACCCACTGTTTCGATGCCGTGGAGCCATTCCGGTAGGATCTCGGAGGCCGATTCGATCATGAAGCTGTTGGGATTGACATCGTGGCAGCGCCGGAAGAGCACCTTGCCGTTGCTACTCTTACGTCCGCAGACGAAGAGGACAAGATCATGGCGGGAGGCGAACTCGGCGATGTGGGGCAGTCGGTTGGCTACCTGCCGGCAGATGGTGTCGAAGCTCTTGAAAGTGGCGTCGGGAGAGATGTGCGACTGGATGTAGTCGATGATCTGGTGAAAGCCGTCGAGACTTTTCGTTGTCTGTGAGTAGAGATAGATGTCGCGGGTGAAATCGAGCCGTCCGACATCCTCGAGGTTTTCAACGACGATGGCTCTCTGACGGGTCTGTCCTACGAGTCCGAGCACCTCGGCGTGTCCGCTCTTTCCGAAGATCACGATCTGTGCCTCGGGATTGGCGTCCGACTGATGTTTGATTCTACGCTGCAGGGCAAGTACCACCGGACACGTGGCATCGATGATCTCGATATTGTTTTGTTGCGCGACAGTGTAAGTGGCAGGTGGCTCACCGTGGGCACGGAGAAGCACCTTACAGTCGTGCAGACGGCTCATCTGCTCGTGGTCGATGGTCACCAGTCCTTGACGGGAGAGCCGTTCCACTTCCATGCCATTGTGAACAATGTCACCGAGACAGTAGAGCCGGTCGTTGGTGGCCAGCTCCTCTTCGGCTTTTTTGATGGCAGTGGTGACGCCAAAGCAGAAACCACTGTTGCTATCGATTTCTATAGTCATAGTGTCTTGTCTGTCTTTGAGGGCATACTCCAAAGGAAGCACGTCTTTTCTGTGAACCGTCTTTGTTGACAGGCATTACCCGGATCCATCTTAGGCGGGCAGGATCATGCTTTCCTTGGCTTGTCCTTGTTTTGTCAGTCTTTGTTTACAAGAATATTGATGATCACCTTCGTATGGTTGGGATCGTTCGTGATCATGAGGATACGGGGCTTGGAACGGGCAGAACGGAGAATACGCTCAATGGCCGTGATCTTCATCTTTGCCGACTGTCCGGGCTGGATCTTGGTGTCACTTAATGATACTTGTATTCCGGCTGTGAACATCTGCAGAGAACGGATGTCAAGGGTAGACCGGCCATTATTGGTGAGGATGATCTCACCTTTTAATTTCTTCTTTCCATTGAAGCTGCCGAGTTTCAGGGAGTCGGTGGACAGGGAGAGCGATGGCGCTGCAGCCAGCTGCTCGGCCGTCATATTCTCGAAGTTGGGTAAGAGAACGGCAGATACACTGATCTCTTTGTCGGCGGACACCTTGTCGCCAGGATACATACCGAGATACACGGAAGTTTGTGTCAGTCCGAAGTCGCGCAGGGAGCGCGGGTCGAGGATGATGGTAACAGTGCCGCCACGATGCGGCTTGATTTTGGATGGCGATACCTCAGCCTTCAGATAGGGAGGCAGGTGCATCACGACGGGTTCGACGGTATTGGTGGAGTTGTTGTAGATGTGGATACGCTGATAAGGTCTGTCGGAACGGTTGACATTATCAAACTCAATATCGTTGGCTTCCGCCTGGACATCGCCAAGAACGAAGGGATACTGTCCTTTGAAGTCGATGACCTCTTCTACCACGACACCACGAAGGGCAAGAACAACGGGTGTTTCCGATCCGTTGCTGTAGATGCCTACTCGTTTTTCAAAGTGTCCCATTGTGGCAGCGTCATAGGTGATGCTGACCTGAAACGATTGACCAGCGGGAATTTCCCCTTGTGGATAGTTCACGTCGGTACATCCGCATGAGCTTCTGACCTGAGTGATCTTCAGAGGCTTGCGGCCGGTGTTGCTAAGTGTAAACTGGGCCGTGACAGGACGGCGGAAGAGTACCTGGCCGAGATCGACCAAATCTTGATTGAGGGTGAGACGCTGAGCCGATGCTCCCAAAGAGAAAAGGAGCATGGCTGCGGCAAGGATATGTCGTGTATTCATAATTCTTTATTTTGTTACATTATAACTGTGGGCACCTTCCCTGCCGGAGAATTCCGGGCTATAGGCGCATTGAGCTGTACAGCTTCCACTCTCATACTGACCATCGCGGTCGATGTAGTAGTCGGTTTCGACAACGTGTGTTCCTTTGGCCATGCGGTCGAAGTAATAGCTGGTGGCATTGTCATGAGGAGTGCAGTAGTAGCCCCAATGATAGCCGCTGAGCTGACCGACGGGCTCGAGGCAGGCCGCACGTTTGTCTTCCACCTGTACGAAGTCGTAGTCGCGGTCGGCTGTGAGGGTAATCCGGATGCGGATCTTATCGCCTACCTTGAGGTTGGCCTGCTTGCCGGTGATCACTTCGCCTGTACGCGGATTGAGCACCTCCCGTTTCACGCTGATGCCGGAGGCGGTAGAGGTGATTGCTGATGAGGGCTGGAAGAACTGTGCATAGACAGCGCCCCAGGAGGTGCCGTCAGAGGTCTTCTCGATGGTGAGCTCCTTGGCGGAGGTGTTGCTGATCTGTGTCTTCACATAGCCGAGTCCTGCTGTACCGGCAGGGAGCTTGACGGTCTGGCCGTCGACGCTGATCGTGCTGTTGTCTCCCGATCCGAGGCGGCTCATGTCGATGTTGCCCTTATCGGATGCATGCGTGTCGTCTACGAGGAAGGCGTAGACGGCATTGACCGTGTTGATAGGGGTGTCCCAGGCTTGTGTACGTTTTTCCTGAAGGAGCCAGCGGCGCATTTCGTCGACCGTTGTCGTGTCGGAGGGTGTCAGCTGCTGGAGTGCCTCGATGGCGGCGACTTCTGTGGGGATGCGGTAGTCACGCCATGAGTACAGCGCCTTCTTCGTGTCGAAGTAGCGGCCAAGATCCTCGCGATAGACAGAATACTGACGGATGCTCTCGACAAACTCCTTGGCACGTTGTGTCTTGCCATAATGGTTGAGGATGATTGCCGCATTGGCCTTGCCGTAGATCGTGAGGCCTGTCGGCATCTTTTCCAAAAGACTTACGAGGTAATTGATGTCATTGTTCGGCTTATGGCCGGACAGGGTGAAAGTGTAAAGGATATGACATGCCGTCTCGCTGGGCTGCAGGTTCTTCGCACCCTCTTTCTCTGCCTTCTTCAGTCGGGTGACCTCATCGGCAATCTCTTTGTCGAGATAGCTGATGGCACGGTTCTGTACCGACTGCAGGAGGGTGGGCAGTGCTCCGGTCATCTTGTTGAGGCGGGCGAGGGTCTCAGCGACGGTCGCCGTCATATGGACGCTTCCTGACATGCCCGGCCACCAGGGGAAGGAGCCATCGGAGAGTTGCAGCTTCTGAAGATCGCTGATCTGCGTATTCAGACGGGCTGCAAGGGTGGAGCTGTCGAGGAAGGTGGCAATCTGTTGGCGCTGTTGTGTCTCGCGTGTCGCGTCGGCTACCCATGGTGTCTCGTTGAGTACCATGGTCTTCAGCTCGTTGTTCTTGGAGAGTTGGGACGCAAGGGAGGTCTCTGCTCCTTTCTCCATTTGCCACTGCTGAATCGTCTGTGCGATGCGGGGTGACGAGGTGAGCAGTTGCTGGCCGATCGTGTTGGCATAGATGGCCGTGGCGATCGAGATGGAATTCTTTTCAGAAGGAGAAGCCACGGACGGCAGTGCCTGGATCATCAGCCATGCGGGATGGTTGGTGTATTCGAGGGTGAGCCGGCGTTGTGAGGACCCTTCGGGGAAGAGGCCGGCCAGGTCGACAGTGGTCGTGCCGGCATTATGCTGAGTGATGGGAGTAGTATTGATGACGGGCTCCTGGTCGGGAAGCAGTGGCAGCCAGTGCTGCTCACCGTCGCTGTATCCTCTGCCTTCGGCTGTCACACGTGCGATGTAAAGGTAGGTGTCGTTGCTGTAACCCTGTAATGCCTTGGCATCGATGGGGAAGGTGACGGTCTCGGTCTGCTGGGCCTTGACGGTGAACGGACGCGCGAGCGAAAGCACTACCTTCTCGGTCTCGGGATCGATGATCTCGAGGCGGGCTGTTCCTGACACCTGCTTCTCCGATGTGTTGAAGATGCGGGTGCTGACAGTGGCCTTGTCGTTCTGACGGAGGAAACGAGGCATGTTGGGTTGCACCATGACGGTCTTAGAGGCAACGGCATCGGCCGAGAGCGTTCCGTAGTGCATATCCTTGTCGTGAGCCAGTGCCATGAAATGCCAGGTGGTGATGCTTTCGGGCAGTGTGAAATGCAGGCTCACCTGTCCTGTCTTATCGCTGGTCAGTGTGGGCATCCAGAAGGCGGTCTCGTTGAGATTGTCACGGATGGCGGTGACGGCCTGGTCGGCAGGGAGAGTGGTGGCTTCCTCTCCAGTCTCTGTTGATTTCTCTTTCAGTTCGCTGCTCTCCGGAGCGATATTACTGTCTGTGGCAGTTCCGGTTATAAAGGCAACTTGTTTCTGGTTGGTAATGGCGTTGGCGGCGCTGCGGGAGTAGACGATGGTAGGCTTGCGCAAGCCTCCGGTGGTCTGATAGAGGAAACGGTTGTCGTATGCGAAGCCATCCAGGATGCTCTCGTCTATATGAGAGAATTTGAGTGTGGCTACGCTCAGGCTCTTAAATGCCTGGAAACCGTAGAGACCAATGGTGGCATTGGTGCCGCCATACCATTGTGTGTAAGGAAGACTGTTGACAAAGCTGTAGCCGAAGTTCCAGTTGTGACGGGCGATCTGGTCCAGACTCTTGTCGTACATGGCGGCGAGCAACTGTGTCTTGGCCGGCTTACCGTCAGGCTGTCTGATCTGCAAGGTCCAGTCTTCCGTGGTACCGGGTGTCAGCCGGTCGCGGAAAGTTTTCCATGTGAGTTGGAGGTGTGTGTCAGGGATAGGACGGGTGATCTGTGCGGTGTGCTTGTAGAGATGTCCGCGGAGCACCCATGCGCAGGTGATGGTCAGTCCGTCACCATATTGGGGCTTATAGCTGAATTTCTGTGTGTGGACCTCGTTGGATAAGGTATGGTGTCCCTGCTCCAGGATTTTGTCACCGGAGAATACCGTGTAGTAGACGGTAACATCCTTGTCACTGGTTCCCACCTGCAGATAGACGGGTGAGCCATCGTTGGGGAAGCAGGTGTCAGAGAGGTAATACCAGTCGTGCGTCGTCGTGGCGGGATGCTTGTCGCCCATGGAGAAGATGATGATCTCCTGCTTGAGGGTGTCGCCCTCACATACGGCTTCGAGGGTGTGGGTGCCTGATGTCCATTTCTTGCTGATGACGACCGGTGTGCCTGACTGGGCGGTGAGCCACTCACCGCCGTCGATGTGATAGCGGACCGTACCGTCAATCTTTGTGCCGGTGAGGTTCTGTCGTGTAATAGTGAATTGCTTAAGGGAGTCGCGCTCAATTTTTGCGGGCAGGTCGCAAAGCAGTATTGACTTACGGTTGCTCAACGGCATGGAGGTGGTAGCCTCGTGACTTTCTCCGGCCTGGTCGGTCACTTGTGCGTTCACCTCTACACGATAGTAGAGCGGATAGCTGGGGTCGGCATCCTGTGGGAAGAGCATCGGCACGCGAATGTGGAACAGGCCTTGGTCGTCGGTCTGCACTGTGTCGGCGGCAAGTGTGCCATTCTCCGAGGTGTAGCCTCGTCCCATGAAACCATAGTAGGCTATGAAATAAGAGGTCTTACGGATGGCTTTATAGCTCACACGGGCGTTCTGCACCGGCACACCGGCGAAGGTCTTGGCCGTACCGGTCAGTTCAATGGTGTCGCCGGCCTGATAGGCCTCCTTATAGTCGTTGAAACTTACCTGATAGGTGGGCCGCTTGTATTCCTCGACACGGATGAAGGCATAGGCGTTTTGTGCATTGTCAGCTTTGACATTGATACGGTAAGTGCCTGTGAGTCCGTCTTGGGGAAGAGAGAAATCGGCGGTGGCAGAGCCGTATTCGTCGGTGGAGACCTCCTGCTCGGTCACTTTCTCATAGTTAGTGTCGTAGAGGGTCAGTGTCACCTTCTCTCCGGCAAGGGGCTGTGCGGTCAGATGCCGGTGGTCTACCGTATAGGCGACAGCCTTCACGTGGGTGGTCTGGCCGGGTCGGTAGAGGGACCGGTCGGTCATGACTTTGATTTCTCTCGTTGTTTTCTTCTGCTCGATGCTATAATAGCTGCCATTAGCGGAGAAGATGGTGGCTGCTTTGTCATCATCGGTCCAGGCATACACCCACCGGGGAGCGTTCTCGCTCCCGTTGTAGGTTGCCTGTCCATTCTTATCGGTTGTCAGTACGGTTGTGGGATATCTGCTGTCTTTGCTATCCGAAGGCCTATTGGCGGTATAGACACGCAGATGGGCACCGCTGATGGGCTTTCCTGTGGTGGCGTTGACTACGACGAATAGTTTTTTCTTTTCAGGCAGTGATTCGTTCATCACGTAGATGTCACTGACATAGAGTATTTCGCGTTGAGGCTGGATATCGAGATTACCCGTGGTAGCCTCGACAAGATATACACCGACAGGAAGACCTTCTATGAAGATGGAATCAGTGTTCTCCTTCCAGACGGGTTGCCCGATGTAGCGTTTGGTGACGCTTTGCATTTCACCGGGAACGATGTGCTTCTGTATCTCGGCATAGCCTGTTGCGGTATTGGGATTCAGTTGCTGGTCACCATTGACATTGAGACGGTAGACATGGATGGTAAGCTCATTGATATTGCGGATGGTATTGACGCGCAACAGCCGCACTTCATTAGGGAGAGCCATGTTGTCGCCGATATTGATGGTGAACTCGGGACGTGTGAGCTCGTTCTGCTCATTGCGCAGATAGTTCATGCGGGGCCATTCACCCCACTGGGAGAGGGCAATGTTGATGTAGTTGTATTTCTCTTCAGCGGAGATGTCATCGGCCTGCTTCATGCAGTTGTACCGCTCAATGGCCACTTCTCCACATTCGCGGAGATCACCATAGAGCCGGATGAGGGAGTCGAGGGATTGTACGTATTTCGACTTTTTAAAAGTGGAGACGTCTTTCTTCCCGTTGTTTTGGAGAGACCGGAGAGCGGTGATGCAGGCGGCAGGGCGGTTGTCGTGGGCAGAATAGTACTTATTGAGTAGCCTGTAGTCGCCGGCCTCCATTCCGAGCACGTGCAGAAGGTCGTCGTAGAAGATACGGCTGTCCAGCCCTTCAAGGAAGGCCGGTTCAAAGTCTGTGGCCTTTGCCTTGGCAAGCATGTCGGGATTGCTCAGGGACTTATCGAACCACCGTCTGCTCTTATTGATGAGAGCAGTATCTTCATTAGCGCGTATCTCATACACTTTGCCCAGCACGTTCTGGTAGACGGCTTTAAGTTCGGGCTGGCGGGCTGCATTTTCCAATTGTTCAATACGTGCAATCTCCACATCGGCAGAGTCGGGGGAGATCGTTATCTGTGTTGAGGCCCGCTGCAGGGTGGCACGGAGCAGATGCCCCCAGTCGCCGGCTGCGGCAGCTTTCTCGGCGATGCGGTTGAGCCATTCTATTTGGGTTTTCGGCAGGTCTTTGCTTTGTGCTTCACTCACCTTCTTCCACATGGAGTTGTAGGTGTCCGCGTAGACAGTGAGTGAGGCGAGAATAGATAAAAGTAAAACTATTTTTCTTCTCATATTTTTCTTTTTTATTTTCATACAGAATCTTCACAACCTGTAATAAGGTTGATAATAATGCAAACTTACAAAAACTTTAGTTTAATCGAGACTCTTTTCTATCAAAAATTATGGTTTTTGATATTTATTTCGTGATAGAATCCTGAATTCTGATAAAGTAAGATTAATTAAGGTTTGATTTGTTTTGTCTTTGAATTGTCTTTTTGGCCAAACAAATCCCCCGAATCGGATGGCTGTTATGTTCAGCATCACGACCCGGGGGATGTATTACACAGGTTCCCACTTGTAAGGTTTCCCTTTATGATGTAACTGTCTATGACGTTTGGTCACTCATTTCCAGTTACCATCCTCTATTCATTTTCACAAATATATTATCCTTGCATATCGTAGACTACCTGCATGAGCTTCTTGCCGAGCTCATCAGCCTGTTCCATAGTCGATGCTTCAGAGTAGACACGGATAATAGGCTCTGTGTTGCTCTTGCGGAGATGTACCCAACGGTCGGGGAAATCGAGCTTCACACCATCAATGTCGGTCACCTGCACATCGGCCTGTTGTCCGTACATTTTCTTTACCTTGACGAGGATGGCATCCACATCGGTAGAGGGTGTGAGGTCGATACGGTTCTTGGCAATATAATAGTTGGGGAAGGTGGCTCGGAGCTGTGAGGCTTTGAGATGCTTCTGTGCCATAGAGCTGAGGAAGAGGGCGATACCTACGAGGGCGTCACGGCCATAGTGGCTCTCGGGATAGATGACGCCGCCATTGCCTTCGCCGCCGATGACGGCTCCGACTTCTTTCATCTTGGTCGTTACGTTCACTTCTCCTACTGCGGATGCGTAATATTTGCATCCGTGGCGTTCGGTCACATCACGCAGGGCACGTGTGGAGCTCAGATTGCTCACGGTAGCGCCTTTCACGTGGTCGAGGATATAATCGGCTACGGTGACAAGCGTATATTCCTCGCCATACATCTTGCCGTCCTCCTGAATGAAGGCGAGACGGTCGACATCGGGGTCGACAACGATTCCCAGGTCGTAGCCGCCCTTGGCCACTTCGCCCATGATGCCGCTAAGATTCTTTTCCAACGGTTCGGGGTTGTGGGCAAAATCACCGGTCGGCTCTCCATTAAGGAAGGTATATTCCACATGGAGGGCGTCGAGCAGCTTGGGCAGGATGACACCTCCGACGGAGTTGATCGAGTCGACGATCACTTTGAAGTGTGCGTCTGCAATGGCTTTGCGGTCAACGAGCTCAAGCGCGAGCACGCTGTCGATATGACGCTGGTCGAAGGTGTTGTCTTCGGTATAGTGGCCGAGATGATCGACATCGGCAAAGTCGAAGTCCTCAGCCTCTGCTGTGGCGAGCACCTCATTGCCATCCGCTTTCGTAAGGAATTCGCCTTCACTGTTAAGCAGTTTCAGCGCGTTCCACTGGCGGGGATTGTGGGAGGCAGTGATGATGATGCCACCGTCAGCACCGCTCATGCGTACGGCAAGCTCTGTTGTCGGTGTTGTAGCCAGTCCGATGTTAAGGACATCAAAGCCCATACCCATCAAGGTACCGCAAACAACGTTCTTTACCATCTCACCGGAGATACGTGCATCACGGCCTACGACGATCCTGTTTGAGCCATCGGGGCGTTGCTTGCGGATAAAGGTGGCATACGCTGACGTGAATTTTACAATGTCGAGCGGGTTCAGTGTGTCGCCCACATGGCCTCCGATAGTGCCTCGGATGCCGGAAATAGATTTAATAAGCGTCATAATAATTTATATTTATCGTCCTCGTTCGTAAGTGATGTCATAGAGCATCGGCGTTACATTATAGGTAGCAATGGAGTGTCCCATATCATGGGGTACGATCAGTCGCACTTTCGCAATCTCGCCGTCTGCGGTTGACTGGCGTCCGAGGTTGATATAAGTCAAGGGAAGGAGCCAACCCTTGGGCACTGCGGTTGATGAAGAACTATAGATCGCCATCAGCGAACTTTGACCAGAGACGAAAATGCCGGTGAAAGTACCGGATTGGTCGGTCACCGATATCTTGTCAAAGATGCTGGCATAGGCGGCTGACATATTGGTGGCTGTGATGGTGTCGGTCTGTAAGTTGCGCTCTATATATCGGCAGAGAACGGTTGCCGTCTCTTTATCCTTTAAGGGCTGACCGGTTCCTTTGCGGACGATCTGCATATAGACACCATTGGAAGAGAAGAGCACCCACTCGTTCTTTGCCGTGTCTGTAACGTAGTTCTGTGCGGCGAATTGATCTTCGGAGATGACCCTTACAGCCGAGTCGGCCAGATATTTGTTAATGGCTTTCTGTTCTGCTTTCACTTGGTCGGCATAGCTCATGTCGTCATCGCAGGCTACGAAAGCGCCGACGACGAAAAGGACTAAAAGGAAATATACTATTTTTTTCATTTCACGTTGTTTATGCGTGCAAAGGTATAAAAAAGAATGGAAATACCTCCTGAAGCTCTTTGGTTTTGATTTTTTTTAGAGATAAATCACTCGTATTTTTCAGCGAACCAATCGATAGCCTGACGGGCGGCACGTTCGGCATCTTCCAGCGTGCCGTCAATCCGACCTCCGGAAGCATTGAGATGCCCTCCACCGTTGAAGAAACGGGTGGCAACCTCTTCGACGCTATAATTGTCGACGGAACGAAGGCTCACCCATATACGATTGTCCAGCCGGTCGTCCTCTTTCAGGGAGATGGACATGCGGATGCCCTTGATGCGCAGCGGCTCATTGACAAGACCTTCAAGATCGCCGCGGACGAAGTGATATTGGGCCATCTCCTCACGTGACACCGAATAATAGGTGGCGTGCTTGTCTTCGAGCACGTTGAGCTTTTGGTTCATGATATATCCGCGTAGACGGATGGCCCAGGGACTGTAGTTGTTGAAAACATTGCGGTAGATCTTGTCTTTGTCTAATTTTTTTGTCAATAACTGACAGATGATATAGAATATCTCAGGGCGGGAAGAATTGTAGGTGAATCCTCCGGTATCGGTCATCATACCTGTATAGCAAGGCACTGCGAATTTCTTGCCGAGCTGTTCAAAGCAGCCGAGTTGCCAGATGACACGGAAGAGCACTTCGCATGTTGAGCTTAATTCGGGCTGTGATATGGTCACTGTAGCCTGGATGGTAGGGTTGAGGTGATGGTCGAACATTACGATGGGTGCTGTCGCTGTCTCGAGGACGGCCTGCATTTCGTCGGTACGGTCGTAGCCACCGAAGTCCATGCAACAGATGAGATCGGCTTGCCGGAGCATTTGCTCCACCTCCGCAGGCTTCTTGTTGTACTTTACGATGCGCTCCGTACCGGGTAGCCATTGCAGGAAATCGGGGAAAGCGTTAGGGGCGATGATGCCTGGTGTCTTGCCGTAGATCTCTTTCAGGCAGTTGCTCCAAGCAAGGGCTGAGCCCAGAGAGTCGCCGTCGGGGTGGGAGTGACAAATAAGTACGATACGCTCGGATTCTTTAAGAAGCCGGTTAAGGGTGTCCAGCTCTGTGGACGAGAGGAGGTTGAGGTCCATGAAAACAATATAAGAGTTATAGAGTAAAAAAAGAGTCACAGAGGTCCATACCCTCTGTGACTCGCTATGTTTAGAAGAGCTTGTTGGGGTATACGCCTTTTTCGATGAGCTCCTGGATTTTGGCTACTGTGGCAGGACGGTCGGCCGCATAGGTGACACCGAACCACTTGGATGTAGTGTCAAGAACTTTCACAGAAACAGTGCCATCGTTGATGAGCTTGTTCACCATCAGGGGGATGAAGAACTCTGCTTTCAGATTCTTGATGTTCTTCTCGTCAGAGAGGAAGCCTTTGAAGTATTCCTCGCTATAGTCGAAGTAGTCGGGTGTGAAGCCCCACATATTCATGCTCACGGGAGTATTGTCGGCTACTGCGACCCATTTGCCTTCTTCGTCCTTATAGCATACGTCACCATTGACACGCATGATCTCGGTGCGCTCCACAACAGTGGTCAGGTTCTCGGCATCGTCCTTCGAGCAGATGCCACGGGCTACGGTACCGTTCTCGCTCAGTGTGTTGCCAACGCGGAATCCTACCATAGCGTATTTGTTCTTTGCTCCTTCGGGCAGATCGGCCAGATACTTACCGATCACCATGAAAGCGTCACGGTTGTAGAAGTCGTCACAGTTGATCACGCAGAAAGGCTCGTGGATGACATTCTTTGCCATCAGTACGGCGTGATTTGTGCCCCATGGCTTCTGGCGGCCTTCAGGAACAGTGAAGCCCTCGGGCAGTGCGTCAAGGCTCTGGAAGCAGAGCTCGGCAGGGATGTGACCCTCATATTTGGAGAGGATCTGAGAGCGGAACTGCTCTTCGAAGTCTTTGCGGATGACAAAGACAATTTTGCCGAAGCCGGCCTGAATAGCATCATAAATACTGTAGTCCATGATCGTTTCACCGTTGGGACCCAGGCCGTCGAGCTGCTTGAGACCACCGTAACGGCTGCCCATACCGGCAGCCAGAAGCAATAGTGTTGGTTTCATAATTAAATGTATTAAGAATGTTTTTTGTTTTCAGCATACAAAGGTACGAAAATAATGGAAAACAAGCGTACAAAAATCTTGTTTATTTATTATAGAAATGGTGCAAGCAGGTGGGCAAACCAGCCACGAAATTTCTGAAAAGGTGTCCGAAACTCGTCCCACGTAGCGGGCGTAAGGACAAAAGAGTCTTTTTTTTCCTTGTCGAAGAGATCGTTCAGCTCGCGTGTCGTAGAGGGATCGACGATGACCGCATTCTCCTCGTAATCCCAGGAAAGTGAGCGGGCATTGAGATTGGCCGAGCCGACAGTGCAGAATTTTCCGTCTACCATAATGATTTTTGTATGATGAAATCCGGGGGTATAGAGCCATATCGTGCATCCTGCCTTCATCAGTTTGTGGGCATTATAGAAGCCACAGTCGGGTGTGAGAGGAATATCACTTTTCGTCGAGAGCATGATCTCCACCTTTACACCACGGCGTGCAGCATGTTTCAGCGCTTTCTTGATCTTGCGGTTGAGGGTGAAGTAGGGATTGATAATCTTAATGGAGTCCTGCGCATCGTTGATGGCATGCATGTAGAACTCGCGGATGATCTTGTTCGTCGTCCGTGGCTCGCGGTTGATGATTCCTACCATCTTGTGTCCGGCAGTGGCGGATGTGTCGGGCTTCAGCCCATGGAAATAGGAGACATCGCCAAGCCCCCGAAAATATTGAGGCCCGTGGACATTTTGCTTTGTTGTCTTGTTCCACATACGGAGGAAGATGCTTTGCAGTGTGTTCACCTCGTCTCCCTCTATGCGGCAATGCATATCGTGCCAGGATCCTACCTGCTCTGTACCTTTTATATAGTAGTCTGCAACGTTCATACCTCCGGTATAGGCCAGTTTTCCGTCGATGACTACGATCTTGCGGTGATCGCGTGAGAAGACATGGTTGATCCAAGGAAAGCGGAGAGGATCGAATTTATAGATTTCGATGCCTCGTGCTCTCAACGCCTTAATATGCTTCTTTTTCAATGGCTTATTGTTGGATGCGTTGCCGAACGCATCGAAGAGGGCGCGTACCTCCACACCTTCCTTCGCTTTTTCGGCGAGGAGGTCGAAGAGGGCATCAGCTATGGAGTCATTGCGGAAGTTGAAGTATTCAAGATGTATTGACTTCCGTGCTTGACGGATAGCCTGAAACATATCGTCGAATTTTTCTTGTCCGGTCATCAGCAATGCAACAGAGTTGTTATGGGAGAAATGGATCCCGTCTGCGCGTAGATGATTGACCAGCAGTGAGTCGGAAGTTTGTGCACGGCCAGTAAGGAGACCGAAGAGCAGAAATAAGAGAAGTGTTATATGTTGTCGTCTTGTCATTGTTTTGATAGGAAGATATGGGACACCAGATGGCCCTAGGCTCGTCGCCGGGAGCTTCCTTAGTGGAAGCTCCGGTTAAGGGTTACTGGTTCATGAGGGCGGAGGCATAGCTGTCTACAATGCCGAGGAGTCGGTTATCCTTGTCGCAGACAAGGACAGAGTGGATCTTGTATTGGTGCATGATGCGCTGTATGTCAGAGATTTTCGTCTTCGGAGATACGATTTTCGGATGACGTGTCATAATGTCGGATACCGTGTGGTCGAAGAATTGTGCCTGCCAGCGTTCCATGGCACGGCGGATATCTCCGTCTGTGATCAGTCCGAGTACGTGCTTATCCTGGTCCAGACTCACACCCATGCCGAGTTTTCCTTTCGACACATGGATGATAGCCTCGCCGAGATGCATGTCCTCAGGGATGACGGGCAGGTCGTCGGAGCGCATCACATCCTCAGCCATGGTGAGCAGACGTCGGCCGAGCTCACCGCCGGGATGGAACTGTGCGAAGTCGCGGGGCTTGAAGTCGCGAACCCGCATGAGGGCGATGGCGAGCGCGTCGCCCATGACCAGGGCAGCGGTAGTCGAGGAGGTGGGTGCCAGGTTGAGCGGACATGCCTCGTGGTCAACGCTCACCGTCACGTGTACGTTGCTGTATTTGGCAAGCAGGGATTCCGGATTGCGTGTCATCGCAATGATGGGCACATGCATGTGGATCAGAATAGGGATGAAGCGGAGCAGCTCATCGGTCTGCCCGGAATTACTCAGTGCCAGGACCACATCTTCTGACGACATGGCTCCGAGGTCGCCGTGATAGGCATCGAGAGGATTGATAAAGAAGGAGGGCGTACCGGTAGAAGCCAGCGTGGCGGCGATCTTCATGCCGATGTTGCCACTCTTGCCCACGCCGGTAACGATCACTTTGCCGTGGCAGTGATACATCATATTGACGGCTTTTTCGAAATTCTCGTCTATCTGGGGTAAAAGTCCGAGTACAGCCTGTGCTTCGTCGTTGATGGCCTCACGGGCATAGTCGGAAGAGTGGAGGAGCCGTTCCTCAGGTGTTGTCTTATTTGTCATGGCTGGTTGTTGTGAGTGATTGGATGAGTCCTTCAAGTTTATCGAGCTCTAGCATGTTGGCAGCGTCACTCAGGCCTTCATCGGGCCGGGGATGTACCTCAAAGAAATATCCCGTGGCACCAAAGGCTTGAGCGGCATGGGCCATAGCCGGAACAAACTTGCGGTCGCCGATGGTCTTGCCTTGTCCGGCCGATGGCCGTTGGACACTGTGTGTACAGTCCATGATGACAGTAGGGACAATCTCCCGCATGTCGGCGATGTTGCGGAAGTCGACGACGAGATTGTTGTAACCGAAGCAGTTGCCACGTTCGGTGAGCCATACCTCGCGGGCACCACTGTCTTGTGCCTTCTCCACGGGGTAACGCATGTCACGTCCTGAGAGAAATTGCGCTTTCTTGATGTTGACGATGCGTCCTGTCTTGGCGGCGGCTACCAGAAGATCGGTCTGCCGGCAGAGAAAGGCGGGTATCTGGAGCACGTCGCACACCTCGCCGGCAGGAGCAGCCTGCCAGGCTTCATGGATGTCAGTGGTGATTTTCAAGCCGTAGTGTTCTTTCACAGAAGCCAACATTTCCAGACCGCGTTCGAGCCCGGGCCCGCGGAAGCTGTGTATGGATGTTCTGTTAGCCTTGTCGAACGATGCCTTGAAAATGATGTCTGTGCCCAGTTGCTTGTTGATGGCTACCAGTCGGGCAGCCACCTCGTTGAGCAGGTCTTGCGATTCGATAACGCAGGGACCAGCGATCAGTACGGGTGTATGGTTGTTGTTTGTCATAATGCAATAGTTTGTGATACAGTCAGCTAAGTGACCTGTCCGTTTTCTTGTGCCGGTAGGTTTCCCTTGACAGCAGGCAGACTGCGTCGCCCGCTTGGTGTGGGACGGTCAACTTGTGGTGAAGTGGGATATGGAAGTCTCAGCCAAGGGACTGTGTAGAGTTTTTGTCTTTTTGTTCTTTCTCGATGATCTCTTTCGCCTCGGACAGTGAACTGGCAAATTGCACGCCATGATCGGTGGCGTCGGCTGTCGCATTGGCGTCATTAGAAGAAGAGATGATATGCAGGTCACGCTGCGGGAAGGGTATCTCAATCTGTCGGGCATTCAGCTCGTTATAGACAGCTTCCATGATGTCGCTCTTGGCATAGGTCTGCTTACGTGAGTCTACCCACGCAAGGATTTTGAAATCGACGGAATTGTCACCGAAGCCGGCAAAGACGGTATTGATATATTTGATATAGTTCTCGCGCTCAAGTGGCCGGACAGCTTTCTCGATAGCATCTTTTACGTCAGGCACTTTCGTACCATAGGCTACTCCGATAGGGATAATGGCAAGCTCGTTGCCGTGGTTGCGTGTCAGATTCTTATAGTTCTTCGTGAAGAGTTGTGAGTTCTGGAAGTTGACAATCGATCCGTCAAGGGTTTCCAATGTCGTGGAGACGTAAGAGATCGATTTCACCGTACCACGTGTACCGTCAATGGAGATATAGTCGCCCACACGGATATGGCCGGCCATCAGGGATATGCCATAGTAGATATTTTCCAAAATATCCTTCATGGCGAAACCGATACCGGTAGAGAGACCGGCGGATATGGCGACGATCCAGGAGTTGTTGATATGGAAAATAGCCATGGCCGTCAGTACCCATACGCCCCAGACGACAACTTGCAGCACATTTTTCCACATCGCCAGTCGCCGGGCGGCGATATGTTCGTCAGCCGGCCGGTCTTCTTCTTGCGCACGGATGTGTTCCACACGTTGGAAATGGGAGAAGAGCACGTCGGTGGCAGTATGATAGATGTAAGCGAAGATGAAGTAGAGTGAGACAACAATCACGACGCTCATGATCGACAGTGTGAAGTTGCTGGTGTCGATAAGCCGTGTAGCCAACAGACGCCATAATGTGTCACTGAGGTTAAATACGGCAGCAGCCCAATAGATTGACAGAATAATCGAACCGGTGCCGAGGATAGGCATGATGGCGTAGTAGACGAAGCGGAAGAACCAAACCTTGCCAATAGGTGTCTCCGCCGAGAAATATTTGCGACTGGCCGCATGGCCGAATCCACGGAGCATCTCGACGATACAAGTGATTGTGAGGATACATGTCAGCTGCATGATCCACCAGATAAGTAGCTGCACGCTTAGGAGCACATAGCCTGTCCATGAGGCGACAACTGATACGGCGAATACAACCAGAGACATGAAACTGTAGAACATATCTGTGCGGGGAAGGTGTTTGCGGTGATGTGCCGCAATGATCCACTGCCAGATGGCGCATATAATCAGAATGGGAGGGAAAAGCAACTCTACCAGATCGTTTGGAATGAGTACGATGCGGAAGATGATCACGATGAGTCCGATGAAGATCAGAGGCAGATAGATGCGGAAGCCGCTCTTCATCTGTTTGCCGGTCAGTCGGATGAGCAATGACAGGAGGATGACTCCAAGCAGCCAGATAAATTCCACCATTAGACCGGAGGCCATGACGAGGAAGTTCTGTGAGGCTCCAATGCGCATAAGCCCGAGAAGTATGGCCAGCGAGACGACGGTAGTGGCCAGAATGATATAGGGTCGCTTCTCAGTGAAAACATCCTTGGCACGTTGTATGTTATCATTGCTCATGAACAGGCCGAGAGCAGACTTGAGCTTGTCGTGCTTGACGAGCCATGTGAAGGCAATGCCGACGACGACAAAGTTGACGATGCCGACAATGATCCAAATGACCACCAGACCGATGAGCAGTCCGATGATCACTCCTCCGTCCCATTCGGAACCGACTTTGAAGTTGGGCGTGTATTTGTCGTTGAATGTTTCTTTCGCCTCTCTGAGGGAGTTGCGGAGATTTCTTAGGGTGTTAAAGTAGGTGTTACCGGAATTACTGAAGATCGACGACTGTATCTCGTTGTAGCGTTTGTTGGCATAGTCGTTGATGCCTTTCAGGTGCTTCTCCGTGGCATCGT
This sequence comes from Prevotella sp. CAG:924, assembly GCA_000431975.1. Classification (GTDB taxonomy): domain Bacteria; phylum Bacteroidota; class Bacteroidia; order Bacteroidales; family Bacteroidaceae; genus Prevotella. The sequence continues at coordinate 25,072 of HF988559.1, forward strand.
AGAGGCTGACGTATTGCTCCATCTGCAAACGGTTGTCGTTGAGCGTACGTCGGATATTAATGGCCAGCGTGAGGCATACATTGCGGTCGGTCTGCGCTTTGGGGGTAAGCGTCTGGACGTACATGTTGCTGAGATCGTTGATGAGCGAGTCGTAGCGACTGATCTCAACATCGGTGTTGCGGATATATTCGCGGAAAGGTGCGGCGTTGTATTTGAAGTCTTTGTATTGACCGATGGCCTGATGGCAGGCATAGGTGAGATCGAAAAGATAGCCGCTTTTCTGCGAATAAAGCATTAGTGAGTTTTGCTGACTCTTGTTCATCACGTCCATAAGCTCCTGACGGACAAGTGCTTGCTGGCTAGCCATAAAGTCTGATTGCAGCTCCAGCTCATTGTGATAGGTTGTGAGCTCATTGCGGAGAACGTAGAGTGTCTTCTCCAGATTCTTTTCCTTCAGTACGGCGTGAGTGGGCAGACAGCCGATGGTAAGAAGGACGAGTACGAGGAGTAAGTGGAAATATTTTTTCATTGTCGTATGTTCCTTTTGGCGAAGTTGGGTATTTTTCGATGGCAAAGTTACAAAAATATTGGTAACGTTGATTCCTTTCATGCTTATTTTTATAAAGAGGTAGGCATTTTATGTCAATGATTTGTGATAAACGACAGTCGTTTCCCGTTCTCTGCGTGAGAGATGGACAGGAGCCATTGCATTTTTCTATGTGACATCTTTCTATTTTGGACGTTGATTCCCGGAAGAGAAGAGAGGAAGACTGGGAAGGTCGGATAAGGTGGCAGGCCGTTTTCCCTGTCCGAGTGACTCGGACGCGTCTTTGTCCTCTGATGAATATAAGTTCATATTTTTCATTATTGTCTTTTTAAAGGCTTCCTACTTTAAGTCTGTAAACTTGATATATCCTTAGAATCGGCAAATAGTTGTGACAGTCGTGGGGAACGGTTCCGGTAGCGTTGAGGAATCATCTCATAAACCGGATGTCTTGGACCGTTGCTAGATGAGTCCTTGCGAAAAAGCGGAGAGGCAAAGTGCGCTTTACGGTCCGGAGGGGATTCCGTCTGGGAAGGATCGCTCGTAGCCGTGCATTATGGGCTTCTTGCGCATTTTATGGTAGGATGTTAAAAAAAATAATGAATGATTTTGACATAATAAAAAAGATCTCGTCTTCTTGTGCCTTCATATCAGACAGACTGTCGTCGGCTTGGATCCGAAGTGTCGGCTTTTATAGCCGGAAGCAGTGCTGCTTCCCTGTATATAAGCGGATTTTTGCCCGTGTTGAAGGAACGTAGGTGCCTTGCCTCCTGCATCTAGGCGCATCTGCCTTTAAGTCAGCTTTGAGCCCTCTGAAATTATATGGCCATTCCCGGGCAAATAAGAGCCGAACCACTGCCATTTACTTCCTACGGTGCTTCCGCCATAGGAAGAAGGCAGCAGGCGTCCGGCTAAAAATGGCATCCGGCTAAAAGCAGCGAATGAATTTATTCAGTTTTTTATTTACATTATATGGTTATGGAAAGCGAAAGCCAGCGCCCGTGAGTGTGGACGGTTTTCACAATATTTATCGGAAGGGGGAAACGGGGAAGGGCATTGGAAGAGGGTAGGCTTATCCTGATATCTGCGGGAGAAAAACTAATAGACGCATTCTTTCACAGGGTGTCATTGTGGTTTTATAAAGCTTTAGACGGATCGGTATACGGCATTGCATTATTCGAATCTCGTTGAATCCTGTTAAATATTTAAGGAAAAGTCGGAATAATACCGGATTTTAAGGAATTATTCAACGCATTTAGGATCGGGAGGGCGTTCGTCTTTGTAGAATGTTTCCTGTTGTTATTTCGTCGGTTGACTTTCCGTTACTATGTGTGGCATGGGAAGGAAATTCTCTGTCCATGACGCGTGAGCCTGTCGAGTCGTTGGAAAAAAGGTGATAGGTGGCCGGAAACGTTTTGCAACAGCAACTGAGACAGATACCAGGGGGATCCCGCGGCTGAAGGCCGTTCTTTTGCGAAGCTTGGATTTACAATGACCACAATTTGCCGCTGATCCTTTTTGGTGGCTAATTGTAAAGTCGATAATGCAAAATAAAAGCTTAAGAGGACGTATTTCTTTTATGATTTTTTTGTAGGCCAAGGATTATTTTGTAACTTTGCAACCGTTTTATAAGACTTAGAAAACAAGCTTTTAATATTTTATGAACTTCACTTTGTTAATTACCGTCTTGCTGACTGCTGTCGTTTTGGTGGTAGGAGCCTACGTGGTGGCCAAATTGATTGGCCCTCGTTCGTACAATCCGGTAAAAGGTGAGCCTTTTGAGTGTGGTATTCCGACACGTGGCAGTTCTTGGCTGCCTGTTCATATCGGTTACTATCTCTTTGCCATCCTTTTCCTGATGTTCGACATTGAGACCATGTTCCTCTATCCCTGGGCTGTAGTGGCAAAGGAGATTGGAAGTGCCGCGCTGATAAGCATTGGTTTCTTCCTTGTGGTATTAGTATTTGGCCTGGCATACGCCTGGCGGAAAGGAGCGCTCGAATGGAAGTAAGAAAACCGAAAATCAAGGCTTTCCCTTACGACGAGTGGAAAGACAATGACACCCTGGAGAAGATGGCCGACGCGCTGAACGACGGTGGTGTCAATCTGGTGCTGGGCAATCTGGACCAGCTTATCAACTGGGGTCGTAGCAACTCACTGTGGTCACTGACATTCGCCACCTCTTGCTGTGGTATCGAGTTTATGGCTATCGGTTGCGCGCGTTACGACTTCTCCCGTTTCGGCTTTGAGGTGACTCGTAACTCACCCCGTCAGGCCGACCTGATCATGTGCGCCGGTACGATCACTAACAAGATGGCTCCTGCCTTGAAGCGTCTGTACGACGAGATGGCTGAGCCGAAGTATGTAGTGGCTGTCGGCGGTTGCGCCATCTCGGGAGGTCCGTTCAAGAAGAGCTATCACGTGATGCGCGGCATCGACGAGATCATTCCTGTTGATGTCTACATCCCCGGATGCCCTCCCCGCCCAGAGGCAATCATCTACGGTATGATGCAGCTGCAGCGTAAGGTGAAGATAGAGAAATTCTTTGGTGGTGTGAACCACAGCCAGACCGCTGAGGAGCGTGAGCTCGGAAAGAGCAACGAGGAGCTGATCTTTGAACGCAAGCTCGGCATCAATGTCGATGAGACAAAGGCACAGCGCGAGGCTGCCTGGCTCAAGGAGAATGCCCCTGCACCCAAACCCGTTCGACCCGCTGCTGCGGCAAAGCCTGCTGCGGCTCCTAAGAAGGAGACCATCGTGGTGAAGGAAGCTCCTACGAAAGAGCAGGTGGAGGCACTCGGCAAAGAGATCGACAAGCTGGACGCTCAGAAAGCACAGGATACTCAGGACACAACTAATAAATAAGGTAGAAAAATGAAACTGGATAATAAAGAATTCGGATTTGACAACTTCGCCTCAGAGATGGCGAAGCTTAAGAATGAGAAGCATTTCGACTACCTTGTGACCATCGTCGGCGAGGATTTCGGCGAGGAAGGACTGGGTTGTATCTACATCCTGGAGAACACGCAGACCCATGAGCGTTGCTCAGTGAAGCAGATCGCCAAGCAGATGGGTGAGGACTATGTGATTCCCTCTGTGTTGAAGCTCTGGGCTGTCGCCGATCTGCTGGAACGCGAGGTATATGATTTCTTTGGAATCAAGTTCCTCGGCCATCCCGACATGCGCCGTCTTTTCCTGCGCAATGACTTTGAGGGCTATCCTCTGCGCAAGAACTACGACATGAGTCCCGAGAAGAACATGTACACGACGGATGATGACGTAGAGCTCGAGACCACCCAGGAGTGGTATATTGACGAGAATGGTGAGCTGAAGTCGAAGACTCATAACCTCTTCCATGACGATGCTTATGTATTGAACATCGGTCCGCAGCACCCCTCTACCCATGGTGTGCTCCGTCTGCAGACGGAGGTTAATGGAGAGACCGTAGAGCGCATCTATCCTCACCTCGGATATATCCATCGTGGTATAGAGAAGCTGTGCGAGTCTTGCTCTTATCCTCAGACCCTGGCTTTCACCGACCGACTCAATTATCTGTCGGCCATGATGCACCGTCACGCTCTCGTGGGTGTCATCGAGGAGGCTATGGGCGTTGAGCTGAGCGACCGCATCCATTACATCCGTACGATCATGGACGAGTTGCAGCGTATAGACAATCACTTGCTCTATACTGCCTGCTGCGCTCAGGACCTTGGTGCTCTCACCGCCTTCCTTTATGGAATGCGCGACCGTGAGCATGTGCTCAATGTGATGGAGGAGACCACCGGAGGACGACTGATCCAGAACTATTATAGAATAGGTGGCTGTCAGGCAGATATAGACCCGAACTTCGTGTCTAACTGCAAGAAGCTCATCAAGTATCTCCGTCCGATGGTACAGGAGTACCTCGATGTGTTCGGTGACAACGTCATCACACACAACCGTTTCGAGAAGATCGGCTACATGGACGAGAAGGACTGCATCAACTATGCTGTTACCGGTCCTGCAGGCCGCGCTGCCGGTTGGAAGAATGACGTGCGCAAGTACCATCCTTATGATATGTATGACAAGGTGGACTGGAAGGAGATCACCCTTACGGGTGGTGACTCCATGGACCGCTACTATGCTCACATCTATGAGATCTATCAGAGTCTCAACATCATTGAGCAGCTTGTCGACAATATTCCCGAGGGTGACTTCTACATCAAGCAGAAGCCTATCATTAAGGTTCCCGAAGGACAGTGGTACTTCTCTGTTGAGGGAGCAAGCGGCGAGTATGGCGTCTATCTCGACAGCCATGGCGACAAGAGTCCTTACCGTCTGAAGATGCGTCCAATGGGCCTCTCCCTTGTCGGCGCTATGGACAAGATGCTGCGTGGTGAGAAGATCGCCGACCTCGTGTCGACCTGCGCTGCTCTCGATATTGTAATCCCAGATATTGACAGATAACAAATGGACAAGACATATATTCTTTCCGGAATCGCCTCCTGGTTTGACGGTTTGCTGCGCAACACCTGTGGCCTGGGCGACTTTGCGACTATCCTTATCGAGTGTGTGCTCGTCGGCGTGCTTGTGCTGGCAGCTTACGCCGTGATAGCCATCATTCTGATTTTCATGGAACGTAAGGTGTGTGCCTACTTCCAGTGCCGTATCGGACCCGTCCGCGTAGGTCCGTGGGGACTGCTGCAGGTGCCGGCCGACGTGCTGAAGATGCTTATCAAGGAGATCTTCGGTGTCGACTCTTCCGATAAGTTCCTCTATTGGCTCGCGCCCTTCCTGGTGATCATCGCTTCAGTGGGCACGTTCTCCTTCCTCCCCTGGAACCAGGGTTGGGAAGTGCTCGACTTCAATGTCGGTGTGTTCCTCATCACAGCCATCTCTTCGATCGGCGTGTTGGGTATCTTCCTCGCCGGTTGGGGTTCCAACAACAAGTATTCTGTTGTTTCGGCAATGCGTGGTGCTGTGCAGATGATCTCTTATGAGATGTCTCTGGCTCTCTGTCTGATCTGCGCTGTCATCCTGACGGGTACGATGCAGATGAGCGGTATCGTCAGTGCACAGACAGGTCCATGGAACTGGCTGATCATTCAGGGTCACATCCCTGCCATCATCGCTTTCTTCGTATTCCTCATCGCAGGTAACGCTGAGGCCAACCGTGGCCCCTTCGACTTGGCAGAGGCAGAGAGTGAGCTGACGGCCGGTTATCACACGGAGTACAGTGGTATGGGATTCGGCTATTACTATCTGGCTGAGTATCTGAACCTCTTTGTCATCTCAGGTATTGCTTCTGCAGTATTCCTGGGTGGTTGGGCTCCGTTGAACATCGGCATAACGGGCTTTGACAATGTGATGGACATGATCCCCGGTTTCATCTGGTTCTTCGGCAAGACCTTCTTCGTGGTATGGTTGCTGATGTGGATCAAGTGGACCTTCCCCCGTCTTCGTATCGATCAGATTCTGAAGCTCGAGTGGAAATACCTCATGCCCCTCATGCTTTGCGTGTTGGTGCTGACGACCATCGTCGTAGCCATGGGTTGGACCCTATAAATAATAAGCTCATAGCTTAGGGCTTTTGGTCCGATAGTCGCGTGGTCTATATATATAATAAGGTATAGGATTTCGCGATAAGGCCAAGGTCCGTCGCTAGAGGCTCATAGCTCAAAACTTAATACAATGGAAGATAACAAACAATCATATTTCGGTGAGGTGAAGGCTGCCATGAAGACGCTCGCCGTGGGTATGAAGACTACCATCAAGGAGTACTTCACCCCGAAGAGCACTGAGCAGTATCCTGAGAACCGTAAGACGACGCTGCATGTCAGTGCCCGTCACCGCGGCCGTCTGGTCTTCAACCGCAACGAGGACGGCTCTTACCTGTGCACTGCCTGCACGATGTGTGAGAAGGCTTGTCCTAACGGTACCATTAAGATCACCTCACACATGGAGACTAATCCTGAGACGGGACGCAAGAAGAAGCAGCTTGACGACTATCAGTACGATCTGGGCGACTGCATGTTCTGCGAGCTCTGCGTCAACGCCTGCAATTTCGGCGCTATCCGTTTCGTCAACGATTTCGAACAGGCCGTCTTCGACCGTTCCAAGCTCGTGCTGCATCTTGATAAAGAAGTGTACGACGGGGGCTCACTGCCCGGCTTGCTGGATGGCGGCGCTCCTCAGGAGATCGGTAAGTTTAACACGAAAACAAAGTAAGCAGTATGGCAAGTATAATTATGTTTTGCATCCTGGCCGTCGTCATTCTCGGATCGGCCGTGATGTGCGTGATGACGAAAAGCATCATGCGTTCAGCTACCTTCCTGCTCTTCGTCCTCTTTGGAGTGGCAGGCATGTACTTCCTGCTTGACTACACCTTCCTCGGCGCAGCGCAGATCGCTGTCTATGCCGGTGGTATCACGGTGATGTATATCTTCGCCATCAATCTGGTGTCGAAGCGTACACTCGAGAATCTGGTAGAACGTTTCAAAGGCACGCGGGTGCTCAGCGGTGCGCTGATCGCCCTCATCGGTCTCGTCATGGTGGCCGTTATTGTGCTGAAGAACAATCTCTTCAACGCTGTCGTTAGCGGCAGTCTGCAGGAGGTGCCCATGCAGAAGATTGGTGAGAGCATGGTCTCTTCAGGTAAGTACGGCTATGTGCTTCCCTTCGAGTTCATCTCCATCTTCATTCTCGCCTGCATCATCGGTGGTATTTTAATTGCACGAAAGGAGGACAAGAAATGAATGTACCTGTAATATTTTTCCTGGGTCTGAGTACGCTCCTGTTTTTCATCGGAGTGTTTGGCTTTGTGACACGTCGCAACCTGATCGTCATGCTCATCTCTATTGAGTTGGTGCTCAATGCGGTCGATCTCAACTTTGCCGTGTTCAACCGTCTGCTCTATCCCGGACAGTTCGAGGGCTTCTTCTTCACACTCTTCTCTATTGCCGTGAGTGCCGTAGAGACAGCTGTTGCCCTCGCTATCATCATCAACGTTTACCGTAATTATCACAGTGATCAGGTGAACAGTATCGAAAACATGAAATTCTAATTGAGAGATGGAATACAGTTATGCATTTTTGATCCTCCTTCTTCCCTTTGTGAGTTTCTTGATACTGGGACTCCTGGGAATGAAGATGAAGCCGAAAGTGGCAGGCATCGTGGGCACAGTGCTCATTGGTATGGTGTTCGCCATGTCGCTCTATACGGCTTATGAATATTTCTTTGCTGTCGGCCGCGACTCGCAAACAGGTCTTTATCCGACGGTGACGGTGTTTAATATCACGTGGCTCCGTTTCACAGAGTTGCTGACGTTTAACATCGGTTTCCGCCTGACGCCAATCAGTGTGATGATGCTCGTTGTCATCACGACGGTCAGCTTCATGGTGCACATCTATTCTTTCGGCTATATGGCTGAGCGCGATGATCAGTATAGAGCTCATGGCTATGAGAAAGGCTTCCAGCGTTTCTACGCTTTCCTCGGCCTCTTCTCTATGTCAATGCTCGGACTGGTGGTTGCCACCAACATCTTTCAGATGTATCTGTTCTGGGAGCTCGTAGGTGTCTGCTCTTACCTGCTTATCGGTTTCTATTACCCCAAGCACGCTGCCGTACATGCCTCTAAGAAGGCGTTCATCGTGACGCGTTTCGCCGACCTTTTCTTCCTCATCGGTATTCTGTTCTACAGCTTCTATGTAGGAACGTTCAACTACGATCTTACTACCGATCAGTCGCTGCCCGCCCATCTGGCAGGTGCCGCATGGATCCTGCCTACGGCGCTCTTCCTGATGTTTATCGGTGGTGCCGGTAAGTCGGCCATGTTCCCTCTGCATATCTGGCTGCCCGATGCCATGGAAGGTCCTACACCTGTGTCGGCTCTTATCCATGCCGCTACGATGGTGGTGGCCGGTGTCTACCAGGTAGCCTCTCTGCTGCCCATCTGGGTGAAATACGCTCCCGACCAGCTCCACTGGGTGGCCTGGATCGCAGCTTTCACCGCATTCTATGCAGCTGCCGTTGCTTGTGCCCAGCGCGACATCAAGCGTGGCCTAGCCTTCTCCACCATCTCTCAGATCGCTTACATGCTCGTGGCACTTGGTGTCTGCACGGGTATCGGTGAGGAGACGGGTCTGGGTTACACAGCCGGTATGTTCCACCTGTTCACCCATGCTATGTTCAAGGCATTGCTCTTCCTCTGCTCGGGTGCAATCATCGTGATCATCGGTTCCAATTTCAAGGATTATATGGGTGGTCTGCATAAGTATATGCCTATCACCAATATCTGTTTCCTCATTGGCTGTCTTGCCATTGCAGGTATTCCTCCTTTTGCCGGCTTCTTCTCTAAGGATGCCATCATCGACGCGTGCAGCTTGCTGCCGGGTTGGCAGGGCGTGGCTCTGAAGTGGATCCTGACGGTTGTGGCAGGTATGACGGCTTTCTATATGTTCCGTCTTTATTATGTTATTTTCTGGGGACAGAGCTATTATGAGCTCGATCCCGACCATCGCAAGAAGCCTGCTGAGGTGCCCTTCGTCATGTGGGGTCCACTGGTGTTCCTTGCCATCATCTCATGCGTGGCCGGATGGATTCCTTTCGGTCATTTCGTGAGTGCCAACGGAGAGAGCTTCAACATTGGCATCAACTGGGCCATTGCCGGCACGAGCATCGTTGCTGCCGTGGTGGGTATCGCCTTGGCTACGCTGATGTATGCTCCTAAGAAGAACCCCATCCCCGCATATCTCGAGCGTAAGTTGCCGCGTCTGCACAAGGCAGCCCTCAACCGCTTCTATATTGATGATGCCTGGCAGTTCTTCACTCACAAGATTGTCTTCAGATTCTTCTCCATCCCCATTGCATGGTTTGATCGTCATGTCATTGACGGCCTGTTCAATTTTGCAGCCTGGGGCACACAGGAGGGAGGCGAGACCATTCGTCCCTGGCAGAGTGGCGACGTTCGTCAGTATGCTGTGTGGTTCATCACCGGTTCTGTCGCTCTTACGCTGATTTTGCTCTGCATCTATTTTTAATTTGTAAATAGAATAAAGAAAATGACATTTCTAACATTATTCGTCGTCATACCCGTGCTGATGCTGATCTGTCTGTGGCTGAGCCGCAACGACAGTCAGGTACGCGCGACTATGTTCGTAGGCTCCACGGTGCTGCTGGCTTTGTCCGTTTATCTGGTCTTCGCCTTCATCGGTGCCCGCCACAGCGGCATGTCTGCAGAGCAATATCCCATGCTCTTCGGTTGCGACATCCCTTGGTTTGAGCCGCTCCACATTCATTATCAGACGGGTGTGGATGGTATCTCCGTGGTGATGATCCTCCTTTCTTCCATCATTGTGTTCACAGGAACATTCGCTTCCTGGCAGCAGCACCCGATGCAGAAAGAGTATTTCCTCTGGTTCACCCTTCTTTCTTCGGGTGTATATGGTTTCTTCATCAGCTGCGACCTCTTTACCATGTTCATGTTCTATGAGGTGGCGCTGATCCCAATGTACCTGCTGATCGGTGTCTGGGGTACGGGTCCTAAGGAGTATTCAGCCATGAAGTTGACGCTGATGTTGATGGGTGGCTCTGCTTTCCTGATCATCGGTATTGTTGCCATCTATTTCTTCAACGGCCAGTACAGTGGTGTGTATACCATGGATCTGATGCAGATCGCACAGCTTCACGCCATCCCTGTAGCCATCCAGAAGGTGTTCTTCCCGCTGATCTTCATCGGCTTCGGTGTTCTCGGTGCCCTGTTCCCCTTCCACACATGGTCTCCCGATGGTCACGCTTCAGCCCCTACGGCAGTGTCTATGCTCCATGCCGGTGTGCTGATGAAGCTGGGAGGTTATGGCTGCTTCCGCATCGCCATGTTCCTGCTGCCCGACGCTGCCCGTGAGCTCTCTTGGATCTTCCTGATCCTGACGACAATCTCTGTCGTTTATGGTGCTCTCTCTGCCTGCGTTCAGACCGACCTGAAGTATATCAACGCCTACTCGTCAGTGTCTCACTGCGGTATGGTGCTCTTTGCTCTGCTGATGATGACGCAGACCGCTATCACCGGTGCCGTGCTGCAGATGTTGTCCCACGGTCTGATGACAGCCCTCTTCTTCGCTGTCATTGGTATGATCTACCACCGTTGCGGCACGCGTGACGTGCGTCAGCTGGGAGGTCTGATGAAGATCATGCCGTTCCTCTCCGTTGCCTATGTCGTTGCCGGTCTGGCCAACCTCGGTCTGCCTGGTTTCTCAGGCTTCGTGGCAGAGATGAACATCTTCGTCGGTTCTTTCGAGAATGCCGACACGTTCCATCGCGTGTGCACGATCATCGCATGTACCTCTATTGTCATCACCGCTGTGTATATCCTCCGCGTGGTGGGCAAGATCCTTTATCAGTCAGTACCCAATGCAGAGTACTTCAAGCTCACCGATGCATCCTGGGATGAGCGCATCGCCGTAGGCGGACTGATCCTCTGCGTTGCCGGTCTCGGTCTTGCTCCTCTGTGGGCACAGAACGTGATCAACGATGCCGTAGGTCCTATCCTCCATCACATCGTTCCCACAGCTATCACGTATGCAGGTCTGTAAAAAATAAAAGAAGTCATGAATATAGATTATAGTCAGTTTCTCCATATGATTCCCGAGGTGACGCTCACCGCCATCCTCCTGATCGTTTTTCTTGCCGACCTGTTCACGTCGAAGGCTTCAGGCGTCAGCAATGAGCGTAAGTGGTTCAACCCGCTGGTATGCGTTCTCCTGCTCGCCCATGTCTTCATCAACATCCAGCCGGTAGAGGCTGCTCAGACGTTTGGCGGCATGTATGCCACCTCTCCGGCTGTAGGCATCATCAAGACGGTGCTTGCCCTCGGTACATTCATCGTTGTGCTCCAGAGCCGTGAGTGGCTTCAGCGCACCGACACGAATTTCAAGGAGGGTGAGTTCTACGAGCTGGTCGTAGCCACTCTGCTGGGTATGAACATGATGGTGTCGGCCAACCATTTCCTCCTCTTCTTCCTGGGACTGGAGATGGCATCCGTTCCTATGGCATGCCTCGTGGCATTCGACAAGTATCGTCACAACTCTGCGGAGGCAGGTGCTAAGTTCATCCTCACCGCAACGTTCTCGAGCGGTGTGATGCTCTTCGGTATCTCCATGCTCTACGCTGCTGTAGGTACGCTCTATTTCGACGATGTCACCAGCCGTCTGAGTGTGTCTCCCCTGACCATTCTGGGTATGGTGTTCTTCTTCAGCGGTTTGGGCTTCAAGATCTCTCTTGTTCCCTTCCATTTCTGGACGGCCGACACCTATCAGGGTGCGCCTACGACTGTCACCGGCTATCTGAGCGTTGTCTCTAAGGGTGCTGCCGCCTTTGCACTGTGCACCATCCTGATGAAGGTGTTTGCTCCGATGGTTGCTTATTGGCAGATCCTGCTGATGATCGTCATTGTGCTCTCCATCACCATCGCCAACCTCTTCGCTATCCACCAGCGCGACTTGAAGCGTTTCATGGCCTTCAGTTCTATCTCGCAGGCTGGATACATTATGTTGGCTGTGCTTGGTGACAGCACTATGAGCGTTAGCTCCTTGACCTACTACGTGCTGATCTACGTAGTGGCCAACATGGCAGTCTTCACCATCATCTCAGCTGTTGAGGAGCATAACAATGGTGTCGTTGATATGGATAGCTATTGTGGTCTGTATAAGACCAATCCCCGTCTGGCTTTCCTGATGACATTGGCCTTGTTCTCTCTTGGCGGTATTCCTCCTTTCGCAGGAATGTTCTCGAAGTTCTTTGCCTTCATGGCCGCTCTCGATGGAGCACAGCTCTCATCGCCTATCGGTATGTGGCAGTATATCGTAGTGTTCATCGCCTTGGTCAACACGGTGATCTCACTTTACTACTATCTGCTGATCGTAAAGGCAATGTTCATTCGTCCCAACGAGCATCCGTTGCCCACGTTCCGCAGCCATGTCAACACACGTATGGCCCTTGCCGTTTGTACTCTCGGCATCGTCCTCTTCGGTGTTTGCAGCTACGTGTACGATTGGATTAGCCTTGCACTGTAAAAAAGAGTAGGGAGCATCCTTCCCTGCATCTAAGATAAAGCCAACGTCCCATCCGGTATTCCGGGTGGGACGTTTTGGGTATTTATACGATGGCTTCATTTTCTTCTTGCAGGGAATAAGGGAAAGCTCTTTTCCAGCTGTCTACGGTTTGTCTTTTTGTGTCACCTATGCCGTCGGTTGTTCTTGAAGCTCAATTATTATAAGCTCGAAGGATTTCCTTATTGTTATGTTTGCATCTAAGTATAGGAGGCTGGTAGGAACAAATTGACGGACTATTGGGTAGATGACGGAAGATATCTCGGGTAAGACGATAGAATAAGAGGTTGCCGTTAATGACCGGTTCAGGCCGGAGAGAAAAGAATATATGGAAGTATGGATGACTTTCATGGCTGAGGGTAGGAGAGCATGGGTATTGGTTGTGAGGAGGAGATGAAAAAAGCGGGGCCTTCACAGGTCCCGCTTTCAGATTCAATAGGTATTAGTCCTCTTAAGGTAAAAAGATTGTTTTCAGGATAACAATGCAAATATAGTCTTATTTTTCGGATACTGCAAACATTTACGCGAGTATTTTTTAAAAAAAATTATAATCTCCTCCTTACATATTGTTTTTGCTATCTCGAGAGAGCAAATAAGGCTTGTTTTGGCCGTTTTTTAGCAAAAAAAGTACTTTTAGAATATTTCTGGTAAAGAAAAGAATAATTTCTTTCTTTCGTTTTTTCTTCTTTTTAATGAGTTATGTATAGGGGGCGTCTGTGGGATATATTGAGAGAAAGGCCTAATCTATTGAAGAAAAATGATTGTTTATTGATAATTTTGCGAATTAAATTAAAAAAATCGTATCTTTGTAGTACAAAATAAAAGATAAGGCAAGCATTTTACAATTATCAATATGAGGTTAACATTTTAGGTTTACATCAATAGAAAGTTTTTTTTTGCATAGGATTCTCAAGATGTGGGGGACGAGTGTTGTGAAACACCTGCCCCCTTTTTGTTTTCATAGCCGCATAGTATCGGTAGGTAAGTCCTCTCTTCTGTTCTCGATTTCTCTGTTCTATAATCCGTTAATGAGGTCTTTCACTACTTCTCCGCCGATGATCAGACCTGCAGCTGCGGGCACGAAGGCATTGCTGGCAGGGGTACGTCTCTTAGTATTGGTAGTGATCAGAGCTGGATCGTCTTGGTGGTCCGGATGCTGCTCCGGCTCCTGTTCTTCCGCAGGCTCTAGCGGCACCTCTTCGCTGTAGACCACTTTTACGTGTGGAGCTCCCAGCTTGCGCAGTTTCTTGCGCAGCACCTTTGCCAGTGGGTCCATCTTGGTCTCCCATAGGTCGACCACGTGGAATGCTGTCGGATCGATCTTGTTGGCGGCACCCATACAGGAGATCATCTTCACGTGTAGCCGGTTGCATTCACTGATCAGATGAATCTTTGCGACGACGGTGTCGATACAGTCTACGACATAGTCATATTGACTCAGGTCGATCTCGTCGGCGTTCTGTGGTAGGTAGAACATGGCATGTTTTACAACTACACAGTCAGGGTTGATGTCATGGATGCGTTCTTCAATCACATCTACTTTGCGTCTCCCCACAGTGGAGTGGAGGGCGATGATTTGCCGGTTGATGTTCGACAACGACACATTATCGTTGTCGATCACGTCGATGTGGCCGATGCCGCTACGAGCCAGTACTTCTACGACATATCCGCCGACGCCGCCGACACCGAAGACGGCTACGTGCGAAGCAGCCAGACGGTTCATGGCTGGCTGGCCGAAGAGAAGTTGGGTACGTGAGAATGGGTTTTGCATTATGGACTTTGTATTGTTCTTGTCTGTATTATAAAATAGGTATGGCCGACGATAGGGATGCTAGGAAGCCTTGGTTGTCGGTAAGCGGTTGCAAAGTTACGATCTTTCTGCCGATTCCTCCCCATCGGGTGGCGGGAATCTTTGTTTTATCGCTATGCGCAGTTGGTGATGCTTGTTTTTTACCTTTAATAAATAATAAAACCCATCCTTCTCCGTTGGTTTTCACATGCATTTTGCTTAATTTTGCAAAATGTATTGTCAAGAGTCACGCATGAAGAAGTCATTTGCCCTTTTCGCATTCCTTTTTATGGTAGTCCTTTCAGCATTTGCTGACACCCGCTTTACATTAGTGATTGATGCGGGGCATGGAGGGCATGACTTTGGGGCTCCCGGTGCTGTTTCGAATGAGAAAGATCTTACTTTGAAATATGCGTTGGCCTTTGGTGCGCTTGTGGAGAAGAATTGTCCTGATGTGAAGGTTATCTATACGCGGAAGAAGGATGTTTTTCTGCCGCTGCACCAGCGTGCCGATATTGCTAATGATGCTAAGGCTGATCTTTTTGTTTCCGTTCATATCAATGCGTTGGATGGTAATCACAGTGCTATGGGTTTCCAAAGCTATACGTTGGGTCGTGGTAATCGTACGGGCGACCGAGGGTTGAAGCAGAATCTGGAGGTGGCCAAGCGAGAGAACTCTGTGATTTTTCTGGAGAAGGATTACAAGAAGCAGTATCGCGGGCTCGACCTGAATTCGGCAGAGGGCGATATCATGTTTGAGTTCATCGCTGACAATAACCGGGCACGCAGCGTCGACTTGTCCCGGATGATGCAGCGGGAGGTCTGCAAGACGGCCGGAAGGAAAAATGGCGGTGCCCATCAGAACAATCTGGCTGTGCTTCGTTTGACGTCCATGCCGGCTATCCTGTTGGAGCTGGGCTTCATCTCTACGCCTGCTGAAGAGAACTATCTGAATAGCCGGGCCGGACTGGATGCAATCTCCAAAGGTGTTTATAATGCCTTTATACAATACAAGCAGAAATACGACACGGGCATTGATGTGCCCTATCGTGTGGAATTGCCGGCTGCCGTGCCCAATGTGGATGATGGCAGCGATGACAACACCGTACAGCGCCCAGTCGCTTCTCCGGATGACGGACAGCAGCAAAAGGAAACATCACGCGTACGTAAGTCCGTACGCCGTGATCCTGCACCGACAATGCCTGTTCGTACGGCAAAGGCAGATGAGTCACGCCCAGTATTCAAGATTCAGATTCTCAGTAGCTCAAATATCCTCAAGCCCAACGATAAGCACTTTAAAGGACTAAACGGCTGTGAGCGCTACGATGAGAACGGACTCCACAAATATACCTATGGAGCCAGCAACAACTATAATGAAATCTATCGCTTGCGTAAGCAGATCGTGGAGCAGTTCCCCGATTGCTTTATCATCGCTTTCAAGAACGGCAAGAAGATGGATGTCAATGAGGGAATCCGCGAATTTAAACGAAATAGATAAGCTATGAAGTTTTTTACTAAAGAAGTGAGAATAGCCCTTGTGGCTATTGTTGGAATAGTCATTCTGTTCTTCGGGCTCAATTTCCTGAAGGGTATGTCTGTCTTTTCCAATGATAATGTCTATTATATAAAGTTCAAGAATATCAGCGGTTTGTCAGCTTCCAATCCCATCTATGCTGATGGTTATCAGGTGGGAGTGGTCAAGGATATCAACTACGACTATCAGAACAGTGGCAATGTCATCGTCGAGTTCACTGTCGATCACGACCTTCGCATCCCGAAAGGCTCGTCGGCTGTCATCGAGAGCGATCTGATGGGTAATGTGAAGATGAATCTGCTGTTGGCCAACAATCCTCGCCAGCGCGTGGAACCCGGCGACACGTTGAGCGGAACGCTCAGCGAGGGAATGATGGGTGCAGTGACCCGGATGGTGCCCGTTTTGGAGCAGACGGTGAGCAAGGTTGACTCCCTGCTCGACAATCTCAACCGCATCACCGGCGATCCCGCTATTGTCGCATCTCTTCACAATGTGCAGACTATCACCGGCGATCTCACGGTTTCCACCCGTGAGTTGAACCGTCTGCTGTCACAGACCAACCGCGCTTTGCCGCAGATGGTGGGTAAGGCCAATGGAGTGCTTGACAATACCAACCGGCTGACTGCCAATTTGGCCGATGTCGATGTGGCAGGAACTATGGCGAAGGTGGATCAGACACTCGCCAATGTTCAAGAGTTCACCAATGCGCTCAACAACCGTGAGGGAACGCTCGGACTGCTGCTCCACGATCCTGGTCTGTATCATAATCTCAATTCTACGATGTCACATGCCGACTCGTTGGTCATCGACCTCAAGGCACATCCGAAGCGGTATGTACATTTCTCGATCTTCGGTAAGAAAGATAAATAACTTCGTGTGATTTTCTGCACGAACGTGAAAAAGCGTCTGTCCCGACCGGACAGACGCCTTTGTGTTTTCCTCATCCTCCTTTCATCTGTAGGGAGCGTTCCACTTTTTCCTTTCTTCAGGACATAGGTGGTGACGGATTTTCCACAGGTCATGAGGGCTAATCAGTCGGTTTGGCCTCAATCGTATTTGAGAACGGAGAATACCGGACAAGCCAATCATATAAATGTTTGTGGCCTCATGACGGGTTTGATTTTTTAAAGGGACATGCTTTCATGTCCTCTCTGTCATATCAGAGTGAAATTGATTCTCTGTGCCGGTGGCATCTTCTTGCGAATTGGTTCGCGTTGTTAGGCCGTTCGGAGAGTGCCGGCAGATGGCGGTCATCCTGCCCGGTGCTTTCTGTTTGCAGGAGTAGGGCAGACGTCTTAGTCCTTCTTGCCGTATTTCTTTTCAAATAGTTCCGTGTTCTTGTTTCCCCAGTCTATCATGGCGTCAATGATGGGGATGAGCGTTTTGCCGAGTTCGGTGATGCTGTATTCCGATCGTGGCGGCAGTTCCGGAAAGATGGTTTTCGACACCAGTCCGTCTTCCACCAGTTCCTTCAATTGCAGGTCGAGTACCCTTGGAGTGGCCTCGGGTAGCAGTTTGTGTAGTTCGCTAGGCCGTAATGATTGATGCCGCAGCTCGTCTAATATGCACGATTTCCATTTTGAATCCATCAGACTCATGGTCAGTCGTAGCGGACAGTCTAAGTCCACAGGTATCTTTCTTTCATACATAGCGGTGTATTTTTATATTATATTGCAAAGATACGGATAAGTTGTTAAGATTGGGAATACTGAATAAATTTTCAGTACATGAATAATTTTTCTGTACTTGTATGAATACGGAATATCATGTATTTTTGCAACATCAAGAAACATTAAATGATTATACATTATGAGAGCAAGTATTGAAGAGTATAAGGCAGTAGAGAAGGCTGCCATGAAGTTTGTCAGAAGCGTAGCTGAGGGTAATAGCAGCTATGCGAAGGAGTTGTTTGTAGACGGTGCCGTGCTATATGGCTATCTGGATGGCAAGCTCGAGCATGGCAGCATTGCCCAGTTTTATGACAATGTTGACACTGTCGGTGCCGATGAGGGCTTTAAGGCGCGTGTCGATGTGGTGGATGTCGAGGAGACGTTGGCCGTCGTTCGGGTGCTGGAGGAGAATTGGGGGAGGCCGTCCGAAAACTTAATTA